>WSNH01000224.1 GCA_013316135.1 Clostridia bacterium | reverse complement strand
CCGTTAAGTCAGATCATATATCATCATTCTCAAAGTTATTGATGTTTGTATGTCAGCCGGCGTTGACGCTTTATTCATTCAATAAGGCAAATTTTACGAAGGAACTCGGCGTAAATTTGCTTATTTTCTTGGGAATTATTACTCTCGTTCAGTTGGTTTTCATAGGCGGTTTTTATTTGATATTTCGGAAAAAGATGTCAGATGTGCGATATCGCATAACGACGGTAGCTACCACTTTGTCAAACTGTTCGTTTTTGGGAGTGCCGTTGCTTGAAGCCATATTTCCGGATTCGCTCAACGTAGCGGTATATTCTATGATGTATTTTCTATCAATGAGTTTGCTTGGCTGGACGCTGGTATCGGCAATAATTACGAGAGATAGGAAGTATATAAGCGTCAAGAAGATACTTCTCAATCCCGCGACGCTGTCGATTGCAGTTTCGTTGCCCTTTTTCTTTACCGGTTTTAAGATAAGTGCAGACAACGGTCAACTTCTTGGGCAGATAGAAAATATGATAAATATTCTCGGCAAGATGACGACTCCGTTTTGTATGCTCGTGATGGGTATGCGTCTTGCGACAATAAAGTTCAAAAGTCTGTTCAGCAATTGGATGCAATACTTTGCCGTGGTTGTAAACCAAGTGGTTTTTCCACTTTGCGTATTGGGCTTGCTTATGCTTTTTGGCGTGGACGAAGAACTCAAGTGGTGTATGTTTATTATGTGCGCGTGTCCTATCGCCGCAGTCGTTCAAAATTATGCGGAGATACTTGGCGAAGGACAGGATACCGCGGCTAATATGGTATTGTTTGGCACAATTGCATCAATCGTAACTTTGCCACTAATGGCGCTGTTGATATAAAAAGAAGTCAAAAGCGTTGACAAATTGTAACGCAATTGAATATAATACAAATGTAAATAAAGCAATAAGCGTTTAAGAGTAACTATCTTACTTTGACAGCAGAGAGAAAGGTCATCGGCTGAAAGCCTTTTGGATAAGAGATAGCCAAGTGCGAAACGCTTGCTCGCAGGGGAAATACTGCGCGTGGAAGTCGCGTTAAGACGTTATGAGAGGAAGGGCTTGCTCTTCAATCAAAGTGGAACCGCGAGTAATCGTCTTTGAATAAAGACGGTTATTTTTTGTTAGGAGAGAAGAAAATGGGAAAAATAAAAATGGACTTGCAAACGGCTCTTGAAAAAGACCCGGCGGCAAGAAATAAATTTGAAATATTTTTTACCTACGGCGGATTTAAAGCGCTGTATAGACATAGGTTTGCGCATTGGTTTTACAACCACGGTATGAAGTATCTTGCCAAGCGCATATCGGCAGGAACGAGGCGTAAGACCGGCATAGACATACATCCCGCGGCAAAGATAGCGGGTGGAGTATTTATCGACCACGGCGTAGGCGTAGTAATAGGAGAGACTGTGGAGATAGGCACCAATGTATTGATTTACCAAGGCGTGACTCTGGGCGGTACCGGCAAAGATACCGGTAAGAGACACCCCACGATACAAGACAACGTAATGATTTCGGCTGGAGCGAAAGTGTTGGGACCTATAGTAGTTGGACACGATTCCAAGATAGGCGCGGGCAGTGTCGTACTCAAAGACGTCCCGCCAAATTCCACTGTGGTAGGCGTGCCGGGCAGAGTAGTCAAGTACAACAATGTTAAAGTAAACGACATAGATCAAAAGTTGCCCGATCCTATACTCGAAGAATTTGCAAGGCTCAATCATAGAATCGAAACGCTTGAAAAACAACTTAATATCAAGGCTTGCAAGTATTCCATCACGCAGGATAACGCTGTCGAAGAGATAAAAGAAGAAAATGCAATCGAACAGGAAATAGATGCTCTTGAGCACAAAATCGACAATAAAAAGAGCAAACTTTAACAGCCAATGATATTATTGTTCTGTGACCTCAAGCAAAGTTGAGGGGCTATTCTTATTAAAAATGAATGAGATTTATCCACTTCGGTTGAAATGACGTTGAATTTTGTCACTCGAGTTAAGCCGAGAGGTCTCTATGCAGAAAGGTAATATATATTGA
>WSNH01000223.1 GCA_013316135.1 Clostridia bacterium | reverse complement strand
ACTTTTTACTTTGCCGATAGCATACTCATCTTAAATAATTTATCTTAAAATATGCTCTTTATATTATACAGTCTTATTTCAAAAGGTTGCAGAGAAATCTCAAATTTATCTCCGCTTGCGACAGTTGAGACTTTTCCGTCATTGGGATAGAACTGCAAAATCTCATATCCTCTATCGTCAAAACTAATACCCTTGTGGTCAAACGCATACTTCGTCGCCCTATCCGAAGAATTACGGATTGCAAGTATACCTTTGCCGTCGTCAAAGGCATAATATCCGTATACTCCGCCTTTTTCGGGAGCGTCGCCGAAAAATACGCTATGACGGATAATATCAAAGTTGGACTCTGCCCATTGCAAAACTTGAGTTGCAGCCTCATACCTTTGCCTATCAAACATTTGAGGCGAAAAGTATAATTCTATAAAGCCCGTGCCTCTCATCATACACATATAAAGATACGTCTTAAACTGCTCTATATCGTATACCACCGTGGGATGCGCCGAAGAAGGGTTTTGAAGATTACTCGTCATTGGCGGATTGCAATTGCGCTCTGCGTAGCACGGCTCGTGGTTATAAAGATTTGCTACCGGGAATTGCAACTGTCTTACCTCAAAGAAGTCGCGGTATTTTCCGTCTCTGTAATTAAGGCATTGCGACAGATTATCTCCTTTGCCCGAGTATCCCATATCTGCGCAATTGTTAAGCCAGATTGCATCGCACCACGTCAATAACCAAGGCGAGCAATGTGCATAAGACGTGACGTTGAGAAAAACGTCGGGGCTCGTCTTGCGAATTGACTCAAATCCTTTAGTCCACTCTTCCCAAAGATAGATATAAAAATAAAGTCCGTCGCCCGCTCCCTTCGGGTGTCCGTGATTTTTTGCCTTGCAAGGCGTGATTGCAAAGCCGTCTATCTTAAAATAACTTACGTTGTACTTATCGCAAAATTCCGCCATTTTTGCGCACAAATCTCTGATATACTTGGGATTGCAAGTACAAATATCGTGAGACTGCACACACTTGGGATAACCTATGCTCTCAAGCAATTTTGCATACTTATAAGTCTGTTGAGTATATCCGCCTCGCGGACCAAACCAAACGCCGAAAGTCGAATCTAAATCTTTAGTCAACTTGCTTTCGTTATAAAATTCATTGGGAAATTTATTTCTATCAATATCCCAAAATTTTGCATTCTTATAATCTATCCAACCATCGTCGACGACGTAGCAATCCAGCGGACGAAGTCCCGCTTCCGCAAAGCCGTCTGCGATAGACTTAAAAGACGTCTCTATCTTGTTGCTGTCAATATCCAGCATATTGTCATACCAACTATTGAATTGCAATCTGAATTTTGCAGGCTGCGCGGCAATCGTCGCAACGTAATCAAAGAAGTCAGCGCGCATTGAGTGAAAATTGCAATGCTTTCCGCAGCCTATAACAAAAGGTATCGTAGTATAAGTTCCGTCTTTTGCAATTTCAGCAAAACTTCTGCCTATATAATACCTGCTGTAAGCAAAGTCATTCTCGATCCTATTATCGGAGACCGGAAACTCTCCGCCGAAGAACATATCGTCTACGTAATAAGGCTGTCCCATAGTTGTAATATACGCAGGTATCATCACTCTCTTTTTTACCTTCGGTATGCTCCACTTAAAGTTTGCTTCACTCACGTCAAAACCGTCAAGGTCGATAAAGTCTATTACGACTTGCGGATCAGACACTTTTAATTCAAGCGTTTTTCTCAATACCCCTGACTTCTCGTCGGCTATGTACTCAATAGTAATATTCCAATCAATACCGTCGCGCGTAACAGCCAACTCAAGTTGGCTTTCGTCTGCTTTGACAACGTTCATTTGCGCGCTGTCAAAGAATACCTTCTTGCGCATAATACCGCTTTTTACAAAATACGATATTCCGCACTCATAACCCGACTGAATGATTTTGTTTCCCGTAATTTTGTTGACAATATACGCCCCGACAATTTTATTGCCGTCGACGTCAATTCTCTTAATTAACTTTTGCGATTCTCTCTTCACTATTCCCTCATAACCG
>WSNH01000222.1 GCA_013316135.1 Clostridia bacterium | reverse complement strand
ACATTACTCAACGTAATAAACGCTTCGACGAAAGACAAAAAGGACTTCCAGAGAAAGCCCTTTTTTGTCTTTGATAATTGATATTTTTTAATCCAATCTCTTAGTTGCCACGTCGTCAAGCACCTTTTCTGCAAACTCCATAAGGCTCATTTCGCCCATAACGACTCCGCCTCTGCGCCTTACGGCAACGACGTTGTTTTCCACCTCTTTATCTCCGATAATGAGCATATAAGGCACTTTTTCCAGTTGAGCGGCTCTGATCTTATATCCCACAGTCTCGCTGCGCGAATCCACCTCAGACCTTATACCCATAGTCTTCAACTTCTCGCTTATCTTTTTACATTCCTCAACCGTTCTGTCTGTCAGACTGATAACTTTGACTTGCACAGGACTAACCCACACAGGAAAAGCGCCTGCAAACTTCTCTATCATAAGCGCCATTGTTCTCTCATAGCAGCCTATTGACGAGCGGTGAATGATATACGGCCTCTTCTTCTCACCGTTCTCGTCGACGTATGACATATCGAAATTTTCGGCAAGGAACATATCAACTTGAATTGTGATGATGGTATCCTCTTTGCCGTATACGTTCTTGATTTGTATGTCGAGTTTAGGTCCATAGAAAGCCGCCTCGCCCTTTGCCTCAACATAGTCGATGCCGATATTGTCGAGAATTCTGCGCATAGTATCTTCGGCGACAGCCCACACTTCGGGTTCGTTGATATACTTCTCCGTGTTTTCCGGATCCCACTTACTGAATCTATAAGTAACGTCGTTTTCAAGCCCCATACATCTCATCATATATTTGACAAGGTCTACGACGCCTCTGAATTCGTCTTCCAACTGCTGCGGAGTGCAGACAATATGACCTTCGGAGAGCGTAAACTGTCTTACTCTTATCAAACCGTGCATTTCGCCCGACGCTTCGTTGCGGAATAGCGTAGAGGTTTCGCCGTATCTTATCGGCAAATCTCTGTATGACTTCAAACCGTTGTTGTATATGGTATATTGGAAAGGACAGGTCATTGGGCGCAAAGCGAACACTTCATCGTCCTTTTCTTCGTCGCCCATAACAAACATACCGTCCTTATAGTGATCCCAGTGACCGGAAATCTTATAAAGATTGGACTTTGCCATATACGGCGTCTTGGTGAGAACGTAGCCTCTGCGTTCTTCTTCGTCCTCTACAAATCTCTGCATTATTTGGAAGAGTTTTGCGCCCTTTGGCATAAGAAGCGGCAAGCCTTGACCGATATTTTCGTCCGTCATAAAAATGCCCATCTCTCTGCCGAGTTTGTTGTGGTCTCTCTTCTTAGCCTCTTCGATAGCGTCAAGATATGCCTGCAAGTCTGCCTTTTTGTCAAAAGCCGTACCGTATATTCTTGAGAGCATCTTGTTCTTTTCGTTGCCTCTCCAATAAGCGCCGGTAAGGCTCGTCAACTTAAACGCCTTTACCATACCGGTAAACGGCAAGTGCGGACCTGCGCAAAGGTCTACGAAGTCTCCTTGCTTATAGAAAGAAATCTCCACGCCTTCTGGCAAGTCGTTGATAAGTTCTACCTTATAGTCCTCTCCGTAACTTGCCATAAGTTTGACAGCTTCGTCTTTTGGCAAAGTAAATCTCGTGATGGGATAATTGGCTTTGATGATACTCTTCATTTCCTGCTCAATCTTGACAAACTCTTCCGTCGAGATAGGAGTCTTGAAATCAAAGTCATAATAAAAACCCGTGGCAATAGCCGGACCGATTGCCAACTTGACCGTCGGGAACACATTCTTGATTGCTTGCGCAAGAATATGCGCGGCAGTATGTCTATATATAAGTTTTCCTTCGTCGTCTGCAAACGTAAGAATTTCGAGATTGCAATCTTCATTGACAATGCTTCTCATCTCAACCACTTTGCCGTTGATTTTTCCGCCCACAGCGGCGCGAGCAAGCCCTTCGGAAATCTGCTTGGCAATTTCATAGACGCTCAATCCGCTCTCAAACTCTTTGACGCTTCCGTCTTTTAAAGTAATATTCATATCACACCTCTATCTTAATATCATATTATAT
>WSNH01000221.1 GCA_013316135.1 Clostridia bacterium | reverse complement strand
GAATAATAATAACTGATAAGGCTATATCAATGGTGGCGCATTTTGCGGCGGCTGACTGTTACGGCGTCGTAGATCTCGTGTCACGCAAATTGAGTGACAGTATTAGTGAGTTTTTTAATAAGTGCCCTTCTGGCAAGGGAGTGAAGATTGTCACTTTGAAAAATAAGATTAACATTGAACTTTTCGTTGTCCTAAAAGAAGGAATAAATATTGACGCCGTGACGGATTCGATCAAAAGTACGGTAAAGTACAACGTAGAAACATACACGGGTATGAGAGTTGACGGTGTGATCGTCAACGTAGTGGGCGTGAAGGTTTAATCGGAGAATATAATGAAAGTTTTAGATAGCGCCAAGATATTGGAGATGATTGACGGAGGTTATAGATACCTCAAAGCCAATAAGGCTATGGTCGACTCTCTGAATGTCTTTCCGGTACCCGACGGCGACACGGGAACTAATATGTCGCTTACGATGGCGTCTGCGGTAAAAGAGGTAAAGGCCGTAGGGACCGACGATATAAGAGAAATATTGACAGCATATTCAAGAGGAGCGCTTAAAGGCGCAAGAGGAAACTCTGGTGTAATCCTGTCGCAGATTATTAAAGGATTGGCAGTAGTTCTTGCGGACGAAAAGTCAATTACGACAAAATCTTTTGCAAACGCATTGAGGTATTCTAGAGAAGTTGCCTACAACGCAGTTACAAAGCCAAAAGAAGGCACTGTATTGACGGTAATCAGATATATGGCAGAAAATGCTCCTTCGATTGCCAACAAAAATGCATCGTTTATCAATTTTTTTGACCAATTGATAAAAAAAGGAGAAGAAATTCTTCAAAAAACGCCGGATATGTTACCTGTATTAAAACAAGCAGGCGTAGTAGATGCCGGCGGTAGAGGTCTATTGTGCGTATTCCAAGGATTTTACAATGCTTTGGCGGGCGTAGAAATTCCCGAAGTTGTCGAAGATAGTGAAAATACAGTTGTGCCGACGCCGATTTTGGACGCGTTTGGCAGTGATGAGCACGATTTAGACAATATCAAGTACGCATATTGCACAGAATATTTTGTAATAAATCTTAAAAAACACGTAACGGAAGAAGACGTTGAGAAGTTGAGAGACAAACTTATGGCTATCGGTGATTGCGTAATAGTAATTGGAGACATAAATCTCATAAAAGTTCACGTACACACCAATCAGCCTAACCGTGCGTTATACAATGCTTTGCAACTTGGCGAATTAGACAAAGTTAAGATAGAAAATATGCTCGAACAACACAGAGCGTTAGTTGCAGAAAGGGAAAAGACCAAGAAAGCAATCGGCGTGATTTCTATCTGCGCAGGCGAAGGAATTGCAAATATCTTCAAAGAACTGACTATTGACGAGGTTATCGAGGGCGGGCAAACTATGAATCCAAGCGTGGAAGACATCTTGACTGCTGTAGAAAAGGTCAATTCTGACAATGTGATTATTCTCCCTAATAATAAAAACATCATTATGGCGGCTGAAAAAGTCAAAGAACTTACGCAAAAACGCGTTGAAGTCATTCCTACGACTGAAGTAGCGCAAGGCATAAGAGCAGCGTTTGCTTTTGACGTCAACCAGAGCGTAGAAGCCAACGTGAGCGAAATGACGTCGGCTTTTGAAGATTTAAAGTGCGGAGAAGTAACCAATGCGGTGCGTAACACCAATCTGGACGGCTTTGATATATCCGAAGGTGATATAATAGGCTTGGACGGCAAGACTATCATTGCAGATTCAAAGAGCGTAGAAGATACGACGTTGGCTGTCATTGACAAATTAGTCGACGAATGGAGTGAAGTCATTACTCTCTATTACGGCGAAGGCGTAAGCAAAGAGGATGCCGAGAAGTTGGTAGCCAAACTCAAAGAGAAGTATGAGGACTTTGACATAGTAAGTTATTTTGGCGGACAGCCTCATTACTATTACTTGATTTCTATAGAGTAATAACTGCTTGAAATCGTCAATTTATCATATATTATACTAAAAATACATATTACTGAACATTGTTCAAAAATAATTCTGCAAGCGATATAGG
>WSNH01000220.1 GCA_013316135.1 Clostridia bacterium | reverse complement strand
TGTCAAGAGAATAAAAGTAATTTGGAGTTAATTTTATGAATTATAAGTACAAACTTGGATTTATTGGATGCGGTAATATGGCGAAAGCAATAATAAACGGTTTATTAGACAGCAATTTGCTCTCATCTAAAGATATTTTTATATCAACTCCCAGCATAAGCGCGCCGTATAGAGAAGTGCCATTTACAAATGACAATAAAGAGGTTACGTCAGTTTGCGAGTACGTCGTACTGGCAGTAAAACCACAGATTTTCAAAACTATATCAGCAGACTTAGCAAATATTAAATGTAAATGCGTAATATCCATTATGGCAGGCGTAAATACCGATACGATTGCCAGAGTATGTAATTGCAATCAAGTTATACGCATTATGCCCAACACTCCTTGTTCCATTGGTGAAGGCGTCAGCGCCATTACATCATTAAACGCCGACGAAGATAGCAAAGAATTTGTTGAGAGCGTATTTAAAACAATCTCAAAGGTTGTCAGAGTAGAAGAAAAGTACTTTGACGCAGTTACTTCCATAAGCGGCAGCGGACCGGCATACGTTTATTATTTTATCAAAGCAAGAATTGACGATAGCCACAATGATTGGCGCCAGCAAGATGGTGGCAAACTCAAGTGAAGAATTGGATGTCTTGATACAAAAAGTATGTTCAAAAGGCGGCACTACAATTCAAGCAATCGACACATTTAAAGAAAATTTTGTAGATAGAAGTATTATCGAAGGTATAGATAAATGTCGCAAAAGAAGCGAGGAATTGAGCAAAGTATGAAAAATGTAGCAATTTATACAGACGGAGCCTGTTCGGGCAATCCGGGCATAGGCGGCTGGGGCGCAATATTGATCTATAACGGACACGAGAGAGAATTGAGCGGCTATAATAAAGACACGACCAATAATCGAATGGAAATGTTTGCAGTTATTCAAGGATTGAGCGCGCTCAAAGAACCTTGCGAAGTGCAAGTTTACAGTGATTCGGCTTACGTTTGCAATGCTTTTTCCGAAGGTTGGGTGAAACAATGGGAACAAAATAATTGGAAGACGTCGAATAAAACCGCTGTAAAAAACGATGACTTATGGAAACGCCTGCTACTTCTTATGGCAAAACATAAAGTGCAATATATTAAAGTCAAAGGGCACGCCGACAATGAGTACAACAACAGATGTGATAAGTTGGCTACAGACGCAATCAAGCGAGTGAAAAAAAATATGGATTTACAATAAAGTAGGGCGCAAGTCCTATTTTTTAGTCATTTGATAGATATATTTTTATATAATGTAATTATTTTTTTATCAACTGCTTATAATATTTATAAGATTATGACTCTAAAATCAAGATACATTTCCTTAATTACCGTTTTTCTCGCCCTTATAGTGTACAATATTACACTATTGTATACCTTTGCCAAGTTTGATATTAACTTTTATGTAAAAGTTGTCAGCACTGTACTTAATATACCGATTTTGATATTTTCGCTCATCGGAGTAATTGGAAATTATCAGCAATGCGTTAGATGGGTATTAAGTACTAGCGTACTTTTAGCGATTGTTTCGATTTGCTATTATATCGTATTGAAATTCGATCTAATATCAAAATTTGACAGCGCGGAAAAAGTCCAAGCCTTCTTGTCAAAGTATGGGGCATACGCGGGAATAATATTCATAGCCGTACAATTTTTGCAGGTTACCATAATACCTTTACCGGCAGCAATAACCACATTGGCAGGAGTAGCCTTGTTTGGATTTTGGCCTACGTTTTTTTACAGCGTAATTGGAACAATGATAGGCTCTATGCTGGCATTTTATTTAGGTAGAAAATTTGGCGTAAAACTCATAATCTGGTTGTTCGGAAAAAACTCCTATGACAAATACGTCAAGTTTACTCAAGGAAAAGATAAGATAGTCTTAACGCTTATGTTCTTTTTCCCTTTTTTCCCCGGCGGAATTTAGACCGCTAACTCGCAGAGCAAGAGGCGAAAAAGAAGAAAAAAGTCAAGATAAAGAAAAAGAAGTCGTAGTAAAGTACGTCTATTTAAAATCCGATGATATTCCAGAAGGCGCAGATAT
>WSNH01000219.1 GCA_013316135.1 Clostridia bacterium | reverse complement strand
AAACGGAAGTCTCAACAACTTCCGTTTTTTTGTATAGTTTTCATTAAAAGTATTGAAAATCTTAATATAATAATATATAATAAAGTTACTAGGTTTTTGGGTTGGCATAGGATAGGAGGAAATTATGCGAATATTGTTGGTAGAAGATTCAATGAGCCTTTGCGAAGCATTGAGTACTGTTTTGCAAAAGGAAAAATACGAAGTGCAAGTGGCAAACGACGGCGAAGCAGGACTTCAACTCGCGCTGTCGAATATTTTTGATTTGATAATACTTGACGTGATGATGCCCAAGAAAAGCGGTTTTGAAGTATTGAGCCACATACGCGAAAAGAGAATCACCACCCCCGTAATAATGCTGACGGCGCTTTCACAAGAATACAACAAAGTCAAAGGTCTCGACCTCGGCGCCGGCGACTATTTGCCAAAGCCTTTCTCCACTGCTGAATTGCTCGCGCGTATAAGAGCGCTTTTGAGAAGAAAAACTGACGCTACGCCCGACAATCTTATTACCTATGAAAACATATCCTTGAGCCTTTCTACGCTTCAACTTATAAATAAGAACGAAAATAAGAGCGTCAAACTTTCTCAAAAAGAGTTTGATATAATGAGATATTTTTTTGAAAGACCTCGCCACGTTGCCGAAAAAGAACCCCTTATCAACAAAGTTTGGGGATTTGACAACGATTTTGAATCAAACTCGCTTGAAGTATTTATATCTTTCTTGCGGAAGAAACTCAATTATGTCAACGCCGCCTTTACCATCAATTCGATAAGGGGCGTAGGCTATCAACTTGCCGCAAAAAATTGATGAATGACCAAGTATTTAGAAAACTTCAAAGAAAATTCTTTTACGTTCCATTGGCAATAGGTTGGGCATTTATAATACTTGCCTGCTCTCTTGTATTTCTTATATCCAGAGTGCAGACCTTAACAGATATTGAAAACGATCTTTTAAAAGCCGCCGCCGGACCTTATTTCCAAAGCGACAACTACGTCTACGTCGTCGAAGTGGAAAATCACGAACCGACAACTTATTACTCTCCCGACTATTTTACGCGAGAAGAAATACAGGCAGTTGTCAAAAATGTGACAGGAAAAAAAGTCGAAAGCGGATCGTTTAATACACAAAGCGGTAGAAGATACAAGTATATTTCAACAACTGTCAAAGAAAGCGGTAAAACTGCAACTAAATACACGATAATAGATTGTAGCAAATCATACAACTATCTTAACATTATGAGTATCACGCTGACTTGCATTTGTATCGTCGGTATGCTTATTATATTCTTATTTTACTATTACTTTGCAAAGCACGCTATAGAGCCTGTCAAACAGTCCTTCTTGCGTCAACAAGAATTGATCGCAAACGCCTCGCACGAACTCAAAACTCCTCTGACAGTTGTCAGAACTAATCTGGAACTTATCCAAAGCGATCCGTCTTCTACTGTCGAGGACAATAGAAAATGGCTTGAATCGGCCGCATATCAACTTGGAAGAATGCAATCCTTGATATTGGATATGCTCGAGTTGACAAAGTATGAATCCAACAAAATAAATACCCAGCGAGAAGATTTGATAATCAATGACATAGTCGAAGGTATGACGCTGTCATTTGAAGCAATATGTTACGAAAAGTCAATTACGCTTGACTATATTGCCGACGAAAATATTAAAGTTTCGGCAAGCACTGCCGAGATAGAAAAAATAGTTGGCATTTTGCTTGACAACGCAATCAAATATACTCCTCAAAACGGAAAAATGACTTTGCAATTGCAAAAGACGAGACGCTATGCCGTAATCACTTTGACAAATACCGGCGAAGGAATACCTCAAGAAAAAATCGACCATATATTCGATAGATTTTACAAGGTTGACTCTTCTCATAAAGATACCGGCAATTCTTTCGGTCTTGGATTGAGCATTGCAAAATCTATAGTGGATTCACTAAAAGGCAAAATTAAATGCGAAAGTCAATTGGGAGAATATACTCGCTTTACAGTTGAATTGCCGTTGAGCGTATTGAATTTTTTGCCAAACAAATAGATATAAAAAATCTAAATGTAATACTTGAT
>WSNH01000218.1 GCA_013316135.1 Clostridia bacterium | reverse complement strand
CTTTTATATGGAAAAGTTAGTAGGAGCGTGTATGTTCGGACAATCTGGCGGTCCGTCATCTGTTATTAACTCAAGCGCGGCGGGCGTATTTACCGAGGCGTTGAAACAAGATTGCATTACAGCCGTTTACGGCGCTGCTCACGGTATCAAGGGCGTACTCAACGAAGAGTTCTATGATATCAGCAAAGAGGATATGAGCGAACTTATGTTGCTCAAAAATACTCCTTCTTCCGCTCTCGGCAGCGTTAGATACAAACTCAAGGCTGAGAAAGTAGACGATACCGATTACAAGAGGTTGCTTGAAGTATTCAAAAAATATAATATTCGTTATTTCTTCTACAACGGAGGTAACGATTCTATGGACACCTGCAACAAGGTCAGCAAGTATATGAAGAAGTCCGGCTGGGATTGTCGCGTAATGGGCGTACCTAAGACAATCGACAACGATCTTTTTGGCACTGATCACTGTCCGGGTTACGGCTCTGCTGCAAAGTATGTCGCTACTACGACTATGGAACTTAAGTTGGACGCTACCGTTTACGATACGCCGATGATCACCGTCGTTGAGGCTATGGGTCGTCACGCAGGTTGGCTTACCGCTGCGTCTGCGCTTGCTTGCGCAAAGGGTCTCGGTCCCGATCTTATCTATTTGCCGGAAGTGCCGTTCTCCACGGACAAGTTCCTCGCAGACGTAGACAAGAAGATGAAAGCAAACAACGGTAAGTGTATGGTAGTAATTTCTGAGGGTATCTCCGACGAAAACGGTACGCTTATTGCAGAGAAGATAAACGAAAACGTTGCAAAGGACTCTTTCGGTCACGCTCAACTCGGCGGCGTAGGCACGGCTCTTGCAAATCTTTGCAAAGAGAAGTTCGGTTGCAAGACGAGAGCAATCGAGTTTTCGCTTATGCAAAGATGCGGCGCGCACTTGGCTTCCAAGGCAGACGTCGAAGAGGCTTTCAAGGCCGGCGCTGCAGCAGTTAAGTACGCTGTAAACGGCAAGACGGATAAAATGGTAATTCTCAAGAGAGATATGGCGTCGGGCAAGTATAAGTGCAAAGTCGGCGTAATGGACGTAGCAAAGGCTGCAAATACCGAGAAGAAAGTTCCGCTTGAGTGGATTATCAATGACGGCACAATGCTTTCTCAAGACTTCATCGATTACGCTTTGCCGCTCATTCAAGGCGACAGCAAGGCTCCGCTTGAAGACGGACTTCCCAGATTTGCAAAACTCAAGAAAGTATTTGCAGAAAAGAAGTAATATAAATCAACAAGCAAGAAGGTCGGGAAAAGTCTCGACCTTTTTTATATCAAAATTTGAAAAATAAAGGTACAATTTTAAAATTGCCGACATACAATGTAATGTAAAATACAAAAGATAAAACAAAGTACAAAAGCAAAAACCATAATTTATCCTTCAATCAAAAGCCAAAATTCGGGTCGGGACTTGTTCCCGACCTTTGGCTGTCAATATAAAGTTTAATATTCATATGTTAAAAGTTTTCGCTTCCAAGCGCGTTTATTGCGGCGGCTATGACGTCCGCGCAGTTGTCCACGAGCGTATCTACGTCGCGAGGCGTGAGCATATACCGAGAGTATTTGTCGCTTTTGTCACCCATAATGCTACCGACGGAGATTATCAAAGGCACGCCTATTGCAATGACGGGAGAAGGGAGCGAGTTGCCGTCAAGGCAAGGTTGCGTATTGTCCACGCCGCTGCCTGGGCAAATGCCTGCGCTTGTGAGTTGAAAGCAGTTGCCGAGTCTTGATATATAGTTGGTTGCAAGCGTATCTATTGCAATTATCAAGTTGGGCTTGTGGTATTCGCTTATTGCTTTGACTATGTCAAATGACTTTATACCGGTTATGTCCGCAACTTTTGGCGCAATGGCGCTAAGATAAAAAATTTTTCCGCCTGTGCAAATTCTTTTGATTACCTCGTTGCCGAGCGCGTCTACGATGACGTTTTCGTTGCCAAGTCCTACGACGAGTATTTTCCCTTCTTTTACGTCTTTCTGAAAACATTTGTTGCCTTCTCTTGTAAAACAGGAGTTGCAACCTATGCACGCATTGATCTTATAA
>WSNH01000217.1 GCA_013316135.1 Clostridia bacterium | reverse complement strand
GCGCTTCAACCGCCACTGTCCGTCGTTTAGACCGCAATGGAGAAATCTCGTCAGTATATTTTAATCAGTCAATCCCAATAAATAATCTGCGCTGACGTCCAACTCTTTGCAAAAGGAAATCAATACGTCCAAAGTTGGTTCTCTTTTGCCGGTACAATAATTATTCACAATGGTTTGCGACAAAAATAATCTTTTCGCAAGCGCTCTTTGTGGAATTTTATTTTCCGCTAATACTTCTTTGAGACCCTCTTTAAATTTATTCATATTTATATTATATAAGGCTAAAAGCCGTGTATTGTATGAAGATTAAACAATGGAAAATTCATTAAACACAAACGTCATTTCAGCATAAATAAAAACAAATGAGTTGACTGTCAAAAAATTTTGTGAACTATGCGAAATATACAGAGTAACGTATTTCAACATTATGCAAGGAAAAAATATTCAATTCATATCATTATTAAAGATAGCAAAACTAATAGATGCTCCACTAAATAATAGTGCATTTTCAAGATAAATTATACCGACAAATCCCACGCAATTTTTGCATTTCAATTATAGTATTGCCATAATTTTCTACAAAAGAATTTTGCCGTATGCAATTCGACAAAACTGCATTTTTTTAAACGCAACTGTCAATTGACTGTCGACCGTCCCACTTGCAATTCGGTTATCGGAGTATAATTTTACTAATTTACTTACCTAAACAGAATTTACTAAATATAGTATCAATGATATCTTCGCTTGCAGTATTGCCTGTAATTGCGCCAAGCGCAAAATATGCGTCTCTCAAGTCTATCAGGCTACATTCCGTAGGTAGAGTAGCATAACTTACTTTTGCGTTCTTAAGACTTGATATAGCCTGCCTAACGGCTTGCGCGTGTCGTTCGTTGGTGATTATATTGCCATTTGTATCCACGCTTGAATCAATGAATGTATTTACTATTTCTCTTTTAAGTTCTTCAATACCTACGTTGTTTTTGGCGCTTATTTTTATGCCTTTGCGATTATCTTTTGCAGTATCGCACTTGTTTATTACCAACAGGACGTTATTGTTGCCGTCAAAACTATTTATCAAATCTTCTTCGTATTGATTTAATTGCCGTCCCGCCTCTGTGACAAACAAGACTATATCACTGCCTTTTGCCGCTTGAATACTTCTTTCGACGCCCATAGCCTCGACTATATCGCTTGTATCTCTAATACCTGCGGTATCTATGAGTTTGAGCATAACTCCTTCGACTTCTACATATTCTTCGAGGCTGTCTCTAGTAGTTCCTGCGATATTCGTCACAATAGCCCTGTCCTTGCCTACGAATGCGTTGAGAAGAGAAGACTTTCCTACGTTGGCTTGACCTACTATCGCCACGTTGATGCCCTGACGGATATATCCGCCTACTTTTGCCGTGGAGTTGAGTTTTTCCAATTCGTCAATAAGATTGTCAGTCGTCTTACCGGCGTTAGACTTTGCCTCTTCTTCCATTTCTTCAGGATAATCAAGACTTGCTTCCAACTCCGATACGCAATTGAGAAGGGTATTTTGCAATTTGTTTATTTGCTCGGCTATATCACCCGTAGAAAGTCTATAACTCGCATTTAACGATGCCACGCTCTCGCTGTTGATCATATCTATTATGCCTTCTGCATCACTCAAAGCAATCTTGCCGTTGAGAAAAGCGCGCTTTGTAAATTCACCTTTGTCGGCAATCTCGCAACCTTTTTTAAGGCAAGCCTTGAGTACTTCGTCAATAAGTCTCACTCCGCCGTGACATTGAAATTCCACTATATCCTCGCCCGTATAAGAATGCGGAGCTTTGAAATATACAGCCAATATATTGTCCTTAAATGCGCCTACGTCAATACTGCCGTAATACATATAATTAGGCATAGCATCCTTAAAACTATTAAGTTTTCTGCAACTAAAAATCGACGAGGCAATTTCCAATGCCTTATCTCCGCTCATACGCACTATTGCTATTGCTCCCCGACCTATGGGAGTAGATATTGTGGCTATAGTTTTCATAATTAAATTATATCACAATTATCATTGTATTTGCAAACGCAATAATTATTATGGTATAATAATTAAAATTTGAGAGAGTGAACGCG
>WSNH01000216.1 GCA_013316135.1 Clostridia bacterium | reverse complement strand
ATAGTATAGAAAATCATACTATGTCAAGACCGACAAATTGAATTTCGCGGCATTTACCGTTTATTATCAATTTATTAAAAAAAGGTTGTATTTTGAGTCGCATTGTGCTAAAATCTATTTGATAAAAAAATTTGGAGGTAATTTATGCCACTCGTAACATCAAAAGAAATGTTTAAGAAAGCGTATGCAGGTCACTATGCTATCGGCGCTTTCAACGTAAACAATATGGAAATTATTCAAGGTATCGTAGAAGCCGCTACCGAAGAAAACGCTCCGCTTATTCTTCAAGTATCTTCAGGCGCAAGAAAATACGCTAACCCTACTTATCTTCGCAAAATGGTTGAGGCTGCAGAAGAAGTAAGCCATCTTCCTATTTGTCTTCACCTCGACCACGGCGACACTTTTGAACTTTGCAAGAGTTGTATCGACGGCGGATTCAATTCCGTTATGATCGACGGTAGCCACCACTCTTTCAAGGACAATATCGAATTGACAAAGAGAGTCGTTGAGTACGCTCACGATCACGGCGTAACCGTAGAAGGCGAACTTGGACGTCTCGCAGGCGTTGAAGACGACGTAAAAGTATCGGCAGAAGACAGTTCTTACACTCGTCCCGAAGAAGTTGAAGAATTCGTAACCAAGACCGGCGTTGACTCCCTTGCAATTGCAATCGGAACTTCGCACGGAGCATTCAAGTTCAAGCCGGGCACCAAGCCGCAACTTCGTTTTGACATTCTCGAAGAAGTAAGCAAGAGACTGCCTGAGTTTCCGATAGTTCTCCACGGCGCATCTTCCGTACCTCAAGAGTTCGTCAAGATTGTCAACGAAAACGGCGGCAAACTCAACGACGCCATCGGCGTACCGGAAGAAATGCTCCGTCAAGCTGCATCTATGGCAGTATGTAAGATCAATATCGACTCTGACCTCAGAATGGCTTGTACCGCAGGTATCCGCAAGCACTTCACAGAGCATCCCGATCACTTCGACCCAAGACAATATCTTGGCGACGCAAGAGCCAACATTAAGTATATCGTTAAGCACAAACTTGTCAACGTACTCGGTTGCGCAGGCAAGGCTGACGAAATTCTCGGCAAGTAATAGTCAAGTTTGATTTTGCTATCAACTTGAGCGCAGCGAAGTGAAATCTAATTTGGTATTTATCATTTGACAAAAACATAGAAAGAGATAGGCGCTTGCCTATCTCTTTTTTTGCCAAACAAATTTCAATTTAATATCTCCTCCGGGAAGAGCAAATTTTGATTATTATACATTGCGGATTTCAAACATACGTCTTAAATCTCAAAATCAATAGCGTCTATTTATTATCCTTATCTTTTTTGAAATGACTTGACAGTCTTTCCTTTGCCTTTTTGAGATGTCTTTCCAAAAATCTATTTGAGCGCTTGTTTTCCTTATACTCTTTGCGAAGAGAGACGAGCAGTTCTTTCTTGATATTTTTGTCGGCAAAAAACTCCTCCATATTGCTCATCACTTCGACGTAGTAATTTGCGACGAATTTTATATATCCCATTATGCCCTGTTGCACTTCGTTTTCATCGGCGCCATTCTCTAGTTTTGCGTAATAATACAGTAAATCTACCGTGTCGTCATTCAACTTAAAAAAATAATTTTTTCCGTCAAGATACTCTGCAAGCGCGACATATGCCACCATATACTCGGTATACTTTTTGGTCAGTTCTTGTATCTTACCGTCTATTTTTTCAAAAACTTCTTTTGGACATTCAAAGATATTACCCCACTCGACTTTATCAATTGCTTGCAACTCGCCCGCATTTTGGAGTTGATCTATTGCAATCTTCAAAAGATCGACCTTTTGAGCCAATTGATCTATAAACTCCCGCTCTTTAGGATAGATAGCGTTATTGCTCTTGCTTTGATGAAAAAGCAACGATTGCAAAAGCATATCAAAGTTAAGCAAATACTCTTGAGTACTCAACTCTCCGTCAACGCCTCTGGCCACGTCGCAAATTTGCGCCAGAAACTTAGTCAACTTTGCGTATTTTTTATTAAGTTTTTCTTTAGTAACCGCGCCCATTTCTTCACTTCTCTCCAAATAACTTTATCTATTTAATATTTTAATACTATTTGAGACGTTAGTCAAGGC
>WSNH01000215.1 GCA_013316135.1 Clostridia bacterium | reverse complement strand
ACAAACAATTTATATTGGCGTAATATGTAAATAACTTAATAGTGTTTACACAAACCGTTGAGAAAGAAGAGTACCTATCAAAGAGAACTTTACAGAGAGTTGCAGGCGGTGAGATGCAATGAGTTGTCGGATAGCGAATGGACTTTTGAGGGCAGAGTAATGTCTGACGGAATCCCCTCGTTAGTGGGAAGATGCGTGATGGCGCATTAGGGTGGCATAAAAACAAGACACGACAGTCTTGTCCCAATTATCAGGGACAGGACTTTTATTTTTGTATAAAGTATATAGGAGGACACAAAAATGACAAAAATACCGCACAGATTTTATTTGACAGAGGATCAGATGCCTACGCAATGGTATAATCTCAGAGCTGATATGAAAGAACAGCCCGATCCGTTGCTCAATCCCGCTACAGGAGAGCCTGTCGAAGAAAAGGATCTGTATCCAATATTCTGCGAAAAACTTGCACATCAAGAGATGGACGGAGAGACGAGATATATAGATATACCTGACGAGATATTGGATATGTATAAGATATACAGACCGTCGCCTCTTTGCAGAGCGTACAATCTTGAAAAGGCTCTTGGCACTCCTGCGAAGATATATTACAAATTTGAAGGCAACAATACGTCGGGAAGTCACAAACTCAACTCTGCCATCGCTCAGGCATATTATGCAAAAGAGCAAGGTTTGACTTCGCTCACCACGGAGACGGGAGCGGGGCAATGGGGTACTGCTTTGTCGGAAGCGTGCTCATACTTTGGACTTCCGCTCGATATATTTATGGTAAAAGTATCCTATGAGCAAAAGCCCTTCCGTAAGGCTGTTATGCAGGTGTTTGACGGCAACGTAATTCCTTCTCCGTCGACGACTACGCAAGTAGGAAAGAAGATTTTGGCTGACAATCCCAATACCACCGGATCACTTGGTTGCGCAATATCCGAGGCTGTTGAAAAGGCAGTAAGCACGCCGGGTTGCAGATACGTGCTGGGTAGCGTACTTAATCAAGTATTGCTTCACCAATCTATCATAGGACTTGAGAGTAAGAAAGCAATGGAAATACTCGGCGAATATCCCGACGTAGTAGTAGGTTGCGCAGGCGGAGGATCAAACCTCGGCGGACTTATTGCGGCATTTATGCAAGACAAACTTCTCGGCAAGAAAGATACGAGATTTGTTGCAGTAGAGCCGGCTTCCTGTCCGTCGTTAACGAGAGGCAAGTATGCTTACGACTTCTGCGATACGGGCAAGATTACGCCTCTTGCAAAGATGTATACTCTTGGCAGCGGATTTATTCCTTCGGCAAATCACGCAGGCGGATTGAGATATCACGGAATGTCTCCAATTCTGTCAAAACTCTATCACGACGGATATATGGAAGCGGTATCTTACGAGCAGACCAAAGTATTTGAAGCGGCAATACAATTTGCAAAATGCGAGACCATTTTGCCGGCTCCCGAATCCGCGCACGCAATCAAAGGCGCAATCGACGAGGCTATGAAGTGCAAAGAAAGCGGAGAGTCAAAGACGATACTCTTTGGCTTGACCGGTACGGGTTACTTCGATATGAAAGCATATTCGGAGTATCTTGCAGGCAATATGACGGATTACATTCCCACTGACGCAGACTTGCAAAAGGGCTTTGATACGTTGCCTAATATCAATAAATGATCATTATAACGGCGGTTGGAAACAACCGCCGTTTTTAATAGAGGTGAATTATATGAAGATGTTTGCGCCGCCAAACCATATTGGATTTGAAGCGCTGAAGTTGTTTGGAAAAAACGGAAACATTATCGACGGTTCTCTTGCCTATATTCAGCCGGGTGGGGGCGGACCGATAGAATTACATACGCACGCTCACGACCATCTATTCGCTGTGATAGAGGGCGAGGCAAAGATATTGCTTGATAAAGAAGTTATTGTCATCAAAAAGGGAGAAAGTTTTTTGGTAGACGGTAGAATACCTCATTCTGTGTGGAATAATTTTCAAAATCAAACGGTGATGATTGGAATAAACCTAAATAAATGTGTCAAAAGTGAGTAAAGATTATGAAAAAAATGCGCTCGTTGCGAAAATTATTGAATATGTGTTGACTATGAGTAATTGTATAGGGTATAATAT
>WSNH01000016.1 GCA_013316135.1 Clostridia bacterium | reverse complement strand
CCATATGTACCGTATCCCGTATGCTTTCCTCTAAGTTGCCATGCCAGATTCCCGGTTCCCCACCGCTTCGCTTATCCGGTTTTACCTGTTCCTTTTATCGGTCCAAACATCTTTTCCAATATCTGTTCAATATCTTCCAATAAGTAATATCCCATACAAATCAAAAATACTGCAAAAATATTTATTATTTTGGGTATGATTGGCGGTTGCTTAGCGATTTTGCCTTTAATTTTCGGCGGAATTACTCTTTCAAAAATGAATAAAGCAACTTCTGCGTCAGAACTCAAAGTATGGGGTATACTTGACATCTTTTTCTGCGGTATTATCGGTGGAATTTTAGTTCTCTGCCTTAAAGACTCAGATTTGGCAAAGTAATCGTAATCAAAGAATAAAAATGTGGCATAAGCGTTTGCTTATGCCACATTTTTTGCGCTTATTCTAACGGCGGGACGTTGCAAATTTAATCGTCGCAATTGTCATTTTTATCCTCAAATTCTATACACTTTAACAAATGCTTAGGCATAGGCTCTAAACTATTGAGAGAAAACGTGCCGTAGGGGAGTGATAATTTATATAGACTGAGAGTCAAATTTATATAAAGCAATACGACAAGGATTAACGGCGTCGTCCGACTATAAATCACATATTTCTTATGCACCTTGCGAGTTGAGATATTGTTTTAAAAATGCGTATTGCCAATTGCTTTCAGGCGAATCTTATTCATGAACGACGAGTTGTCCAATATCAATTTTATCAGACGAATCGTTAATAAGAATTTCTATCAAAACAAGTTTGTCGTTAAAGTCATAGCAATTATAAAAATCAACATAAAAAGCAGTAAAATAAATGACACTACAATGAGTTCCGCGTAACTAATTGAAAAGCAAAATTACGTAGACTCACAAACTGCAATATTTATTCGCTTAGCGCAAAGAAAAATGACTGACAAGATAGGGAGTCTTATCGACCATCCGACGTTAAATTGAAATTCAACTGCTATACCTTGCGTATAGGGTGTCTTACAACGGTTTTTAATTTTTCTACGGTACACTTGCGCGGATCGCTTAAATATATCTCGTGATGATAGCGAACGTTCGTAATATCCAATGCATAGCCGTTTGCTTTCATATACTCGTGCATACGTGCAACCGTATTAGGCTCGTCGTCGTAAGAGCCGACGTGCATACATTGAATGCAAACACCCTCGTCATAGGTTAAGAACTCCACATTTGAAAAGTCTGTTTTTTTCTTGCTTGTCGCTTCTTGCACCGCCCAATCGAAATCGGCTTTGGTCACGAAATCGGGCAAGCGTATAAGCGAAATAAAATTAAACCCATTCTTGTTAGCATAATCTATCGTATCAGAGCCTTCCTGCCACCAAAAGCCTTCGAGCGGCGGAACAACGTATTCAAAATATCCGTCGATTTTGTGCGATCCTTTATAACTCATTTTGAGAGTAAACGCTATTGCATACAAAAGTCCTATCGAGTCTTTATACTCGCCGTTTTCATTGTTGGGATCACCTTTACCGCGTACCGCTATGTAATTCATTTTCGGCACGGTGACGATAGACGGCTTGTTATCCGGCATATAAAATTCTTTGTATTTTATAATCGAATGCCATTTTCTTTCTCCGCTAAATTGAAATTTATCGATTATTGTTTTTAAGATTGTCCAACGCTTCGGCATTATTCGAGATTACCATACCGACAGTCTGACAGTCGTTAAAAGTCAAACAGTTGCCACAGGTTTCGCACCCTTTAATAAGCGCGCATTGTCTTATAGGGCACAGACTGTTACAATACGGTGTTTTTACTCCGTCTACTCGACAACCTTCGCAGTTTATCATTTCGGGTGTGATTTCTACGCCGTTTAATTCCGACCAAAGTTTTGCAACCTTTTCACGTAAAGCATTATCGTTATTAAGCGTAGCAATTCTCGCATCACATTTTTCACAATCAAGTCCGCAATATGCAATAAGTTTTTTCATCGTTTGTATTTTCTTTCCCTCCGATAAATTGCCGTTTATCATACATTCATTATAGCAAAAGCAAAATACTTAATCAAGCAAACATAATGTCGAATTTCTTGAACAATACAAGCGTCTTGATAAACTTTGCAAAGAAATGCTAGACAGTAACGAAGGCGTATCTTCTTATATCTGCGAAATGGAAACCACTCCCTATGAAACAACCGCAGAAATTTCAGCGTGGGACACGATATATAAGCAAATTAAAAACTTCCGTTGGATGCGCAATCAATTGGTGCACGAAATATCTATAGACGACGACTTCTGCACTAAAGAAGATATAGATAGCATTAAAAAATTATATGAGTTGATTGTTAATACGCAAGATCCATTGTCTATTGCCAGCCGTTCAAAACAAAATGATTACTATTATTCTAAAAATAATACAAATAGCAAAAATCAAGACTCCGTTTGGAATAAAATAGTATCTAAAATAAAAGGTTGGCTGTCATAAACCTAATTCCGCCTGTTTAATTATAAATTACGATTTAGATTTCTCGACCTCGCTCGAAATGATAACAAAAAAATAGCCCCTCAAAAGAGAGGCTATTTTGTATTTGTGTCTTGTCGTTGATTACTCGGTAATCTTTGCTACGACACCGGAGCCAACCGTTCTACCACCCTCACGGATAGCAAAACGAAGTCCTTCTTCGATAGCGATAGGAGTAATAAGAGTTACGTCCATATTGATGTTATCGCCAGGCATAACCATTTCTACGCCGTCAGGAAGTTTGATCGAACCGGTAACGTCGGTTGTTCTGAAGTAGAACTGCGGACGGTAACCGTTGAAGAACGGAGTATGACGACCGCCTTCGTCTTTGGTCAATACGTATACTTGAGAAGCGAACTTGGTGTGTGGGTTGATAGTACCCGGCTTTGCAAGAACTTGACCTCTCTCGATACCCTTTCTGTCGATACCACGGAGCAATGCGCCTACATTGTCACCTGCATATGCTTCGTCAAGAAGTTTTCTAAACATTTCAAGACCTGTAACAGTTGTGTCAGTCGTAGGTTTGATACCAACGATTTGAACCTTATCTTGAACTTTAACAACACCTCTTTCTACTCTGCCGGTAGCAACCGTACCACGACCAGTGATGGTGAATACATCTTCAACAGGCATAAGGAAAGGCTTATCTGTGTCACGCTCAGGAGCAGGAATATATGCGTCAACTGCATCAAGAAGTTCTTGAATGCAAGCGCAAGCAGCATCATCCGGCTTGTCATTGGAAGCAGCCTCCAAAGCCAAAAGCGCAGATCCCTTGATGATTGGAGTATCGTCGCCAGGGAAACCGTACTCGTTCAAGAGTTCTCTGATTTCCATTTCTACGAGTTCCAAAAGTTCCGGATCGTCAACTTGGTCGGTCTTGTTCATAAATACAACGATGTAAGGAACGCCTACCTGACGAGCAAGAAGAATGTGCTCTCTAGTCTGTGGCATAGGACCGTCAGTGGAAGCAACTACCAAGATAGCGCCGTCCATTTGCGCTGCACCGGTGATCATATTCTTAACGTAGTCTGCGTGTCCTGGGCAGTCAACGTGAGCGTAGTGACGATTAGCCGTTTGATACTCAACGTGAGCGGTATTGATTGTAATACCTCTTTCTCTCTCTTCTGGAGCCTTATCGATTTCGTCGTATCTCATTTTTTGAGCAAAACCCTTTGCTGCAGAATACATTGTGATAGCAGCCGTAAGAGTGGTCTTACCGTGGTCGACGTGACCGATAGTACCGATATTAACGTGCGGTTTATTTCTTTCGAATTTAGCCTTAGCCATAATAAATTATCCTCCTAGATTATTTATGAATTAATCTTTGTTTGTTTTACTTTTTTATTTTATATTGTTTTTTGAATTTTGTCAACATATATTTATAATTTATATAAAATGTTGAGTAGTTTAACCAATTACGCTTTCTTTGCTCTTGCGCCAATTATCTTCTCGGATACTGACTTCGGAACTTCTGCATAATGGTCAAATTGCATTGTGAAGTTACCTCTTCCTTGAGTAGATCCTCTCAAGTCGGTCGCATAACCGAACATTTCTGCAAGCGGTACGTCTGCGTCTACTACCTGAACGCCGTTGCGCTCTTCAGTCGTCTTGATGCTACCTCTTCTTGCGGTAACGCTACCCAAAATCGTGCCGAGATAATCCTCCGGCGCTTGAACTTCGACGCTCATTATAGGCTCAAGAAGTACAGGCTTAGCCTTGCTTACGCCGTCTTTGAATGCCATAGAGCCTGCAATCTTAAATGCCATTTCCGAAGAGTCAACTTCGTGATAAGATCCGTCTACCAAATCAACATTGAAGTCAACTGTCTCGTATCCTGCCAAAATACCGCTCTTGGAAGCCTCTCTGATACCTGCCTCAACTGCCGGTATATATTCCTTCGGAATGCTACCGCCGACCGTCTTATCAACAAACGTAAAGCCCTTGCCTGGTTCGTTTGGCGAAATAACAATTTTACAGTGACCGTATTGACCTTTACCGCCTGACTGTCTCTTGAAGAGTCCTTCAGCGTTGACGGTATCTCTGATCGTCTCGCGGTAAGCAACTTGCGGAGCGCCTACGTTTGCTTCTACCTTAAACTCTCTCTTAAGTCTGTCTACGATTATATCCAAGTGCAATTCGCCCATACCTGCAATAATCGTTTGTCCTGTCTCTTGGTCTGTATAAGTCTTAAATGTCGGATCTTCTTCTGCAAGTTTTTGCAAAGCAAGTCCCATCTTTTCCTGTCCTGCCTTTGTCTTGGGTTCGATAGCGATCTGAATAACGGGATCTGGGAATTCCATAGATTCCAATATAATCGGAGCGCTTTCATCGCAAAGCGTATCGCCGGTCGTAGTATCCTTAAGACCTACGATAGCAACTATATCACCCGCATACGCCTCGTCGATTTCAGTACGGCTGTTTGCGTGCATTCTAACAAGACGACCGACTCTTTCTCTCTTGTCTTTAGTGGAATTGTAGACATAAGAGCCTTTTGTCAACACGCCCGAATATACGCGGAAAAACGCAAGTTTTCCAATAAATGGGTCTGTTGCGATCTTGAAAGCAAGTCCGCTGAACTTCTCTTGATCCGAAGATTTGCGAGAGATTTCATCGTCTTTTTTGCCGGGAGCGTAACCAGCGACACTTGGAACATCGGTAGGAGCAGGCAAATAATCAACGATAGCGTCAAGCAAAAGTTGAGTGCCCTTATTGCCAAGTGAAGTACCGCAAAAAGCAGGCGTAATCTTCATATCAATGACAGCCTTACGAATGATAGGCTGAAGCATTGTCTTAGGCATTGCCTCAACGCTTATGTCTCCCTCAAAGAATTTTTCCATCAATGCGTCGTCAAACTCTGCAATCTTTTCAATAAGTTCGGCTCTCTTCTCCTCTGCTTCTGCGAGAATGTCCGAAGGGATATCTTTCTCTGTGATGATTTCGCCATTCTTTCCCTCATTGTAATAAGCCTTCATTGTCAAAAGGTCCACAACGCCCTTGAAGTTTTTCTCTGCGCCGATAGGATATTGCATAGCAACCGCATTAGCGCTGAGTCTCTTATTCATCATTTCGATAGTTCTGAAATAATTACCGTCATCCTTGTCCATCTTGTTGACGAAAGCAATTCTCGGAACGTGATACTTAGTAGCCTGTCTCCAAACTGTCTCTGACTGAGGCTCAACGCCGCCTCTTGCGCAGAACAATGCGACTGCGCCGTCAAGAATACGGAGCGAACGCTCAACTTCAACTGTGAAATCAACGTGTCCGGGCGTATCTATAAGGTTGATACACGTACCTTTCCAATGAGTGGTGGTTGCAGCGGAAGTAATAGTGATACCTCTCTCCTGCTCTTGCTCCATCCAGTCCATCGTCGCTGCGCCTTCGTGCACTTCGCCGATTTTGTGATTGATACCGGTGTAGAACAAGATTCTTTCACTCGTAGTTGTTTTACCGGCGTCTATGTGAGCCATAATGCCGATATTTCTTGTATTTTCCAAAGAATATTCTCTAGCCATTTTTTACCTCTTAAATAAGTACCGCGGGGATTACCAACGATAGTGTGCAAAAGCCTTGTTTGCCTCTGCCATTCTGTGCATATCTTCTTTCTTCTTGACGGAATTACCAGTGTTGTTGTAAGCATCCATCAATTCTGCGGCTACTCTATCAACCATAGTCTTCTCACCTCTCTTGCGTGAGAAAGTGACAAGCCATCTGATTGCAAGCGTTTGTCTTCTTGCAGGACGAATTTCCATAGGAACTTGATACGTAGAACCGCCGACTCTTCTTGCTTTAACTTCAAGCGTAGGCATTACGTTCTCCATTGCCTTGTTGAATACCTCCATAGCGGGTACTCCCAATTTTTGTTCAACTATATTAAAAGCGTCGTACACGATAGACTGCGCGATACCTCTTTTACCGTCCCACATAATTTGATTGACAAACTTTGTGATAACCTTACTGCCATATACCGGATCTGGCAATACATCCCTTACCGGGACCGAATTTCTTCTTGGCATAAACTCTATACCTCCTTTTTAGATTGTGAATAATAATTTACATCCGACTAAATAGCGACTCGCTTATTTAGGTCTCTTTGCGCCATATTTGGATCTAGCTTGCATACGTTTTGCAACGCCTGCGCTATCCAAAGTACCACGAATAATGTGATATCTTACACCAGGCAAATCTCTTACTCTTCCGCCTCTGATGAGTACCACGCTGTGCTCCTGCAAATTGTGTCCGATACCCGGGATATAAATCGTACCCTCGAGACCGTTTACAAGACGAACTCTGGCAATCTTTCTCATAGCCGAATTAGGTTTTTTAGGAGAAGTGGTCGTTACAGAAAGACATACGCCTCTCTTCTGAGGATTCTTCTGCATAATAGGAGCAGTAGACTTCTTAATTTGCTTCTCGCGCCCTTGCCTGATAAGTTGATTGATTGTTGGCATTTTGCTAACCTCCTGTAGTAATGTGTCGGATGAGTTATCCAGCAACCCCGAAGGATAATCTCATATCTTTGACTAAAAACGGCCACACCCGCCGTTCTTTTGTGCATAATGTAGTATTTGGGCATAATTATACCCAGACAACAACATTTTATATGCAATTAAGTTTTAAGTCAAGCGTTTGTTGTCGGTTTTTCAAAAATATTAAGTAATAGGTCAATGAATATATATATAATATAAATAGGCGCTACTCGCAATAATAATATATAAATCTTATACGCTCGCAATTAAGTGAATGAATAATAAAAATTGTATTATAAATAGTGTCAGATAATCTCTTTGCAACTAAGCGGGTGCGCATCACATACGCGCCCGCCTAGCATATACTGATTTCAAAGTAATAATCTAACAGCCGCCCCAACCGCAAGATTTTTACGATTTTTGAGTTGCTCTTACTTCTTGCTTCTCATAGCGCGTTGCTCTTTAAGAAGTTCTTGATATCTCTCTATCTGGTCGTCTCTCAAGTCCACCATCTTCTTCGCCGTCTCAAAGGCTTGCTTGTCGCTTACTATTACTTCCGTCTCCTTCACTTTCACCTTTGTGCCGTCTCCCGTTGCGTCTCGCCTGATGTCTTTCATATACTCGTCTTCCATCTTCAACAGCGCTACCGTCGTGTCTTTCTTTATTGTAAGTTTGATTAGCGGATTTGTAGCTGTATGTCCGTATACTACGAAGTACGTCGACTTCTTCTCTTTGCACTTATACTTCGTCAGAGCGTAGTCTCTCAAGCCGTCGAAGTATTTCTTTTGTTCTTTGCTTAGCAATGCGTACGCTTCGTCAAGCGTAAGTCTAGGCGCCTTTTCCACCTTCGGCTTTGCAGGAGTGGTTACTTTAACTTCTTTCTCCAATACCTTTTCCACCACTTTTTCTACGGGCACCTCGACTATCTTCTCGACCGGTACTTCTACCCTTACTTCTTTCTCGACAATCTTTTCGACCGGCACTTCCTTGACTACCTCTTTCTCTACGATTTTTTCGACTTCGACAGGTACCTCAACTTTTACTTCCTTTTCTACAATCTTCTCTACTTCTACCGGCACTTCCTTCTCTACTATTTTCTCAACCTCTACAGGTACTTCGACAACCTTCTCCACTATCTTTTCAATGGGTACTTCTTTCTCAATTACTTGAGGTTGATTGGTCTGATTAGCGAGTTTTTCCATTATGATTCGTTGTCCCTCGATCAATGCCTTAATCGCCTCGTCGTTTGCATTGCTTGCTACGACTTCTTTCTCTACAATTCTCTCGGCAGGTTGCTCTGCAAGTTTTTGCATTATAGCTTTTTGCCCCTCAATAAGGCTCTTGATTGCTTCGTCATTTGTAGACGCCTGTTGCGGCAACATTTGCTGAACACCCGGCAATAGCGCTGTCACAGTATCGGAGATTATTCCTCTTATGTCCTCTGCGCCGATGCCGTAGCCGCCGCCCATATATCCGCCCTGCGGCATTCCTTGCCCCATATTACCGCTTGCGTTCGCGCCGTTTCCGCCAAACATACTCATCAACATCATTCGCATATTTTCATCGCGCTGTCTCGCTTCTTCTTCGCGTCGGCGGTATTCTACATCCATTTGATTGCGCTCAAAATCTTCTTTGGAGTACGCTAGACTATCTTCGGCTTTTCTGCATCTGTTCTTTGCTATCAGCATTATGATAAGGCTTGCTACTGTCAAAGCTATGAATACGCACGCTATAACTGTCCAACTTGAAGACGCCCAACCAAATAAGCCTATTGCTCCTGCGTAATAACTCTTGTATCTCTCATTCGCAGTTTTGTCGGCTCTCTTGCGTCTGCTCTCATAACTTGCAGTCTTTGCCAAAAAGGCTATTATCAGTATTATACATACTCCGCTGACTATCGCCTGCCAATACTCCTTGATTGCATCAAGTATACTGTCCAAATCAAGTCCGCTTCCGCCCTTATTGTCTTCGTCGTCGCCGTTTGGATTATAACCGTTACCGTTCTCATCTATAAGAATAGTATAATTACACGTCAAACCGCTCTTGATAAAATACTTGTCTTCAAGTTGGTTGACCGTCAAAGTATAATCGTCCGCCCACTTTGACTTATCGTAGTCTCCTCCAAACGTCAACAAGTTTTTGACTTGCGCCGTAATGTCGTTGCCGTCCTTATCTCTTACGGTAAACTCCGGCATTTGTACTTTGCCATTGAATATCAGGTCGTCCTCTTGCCACTCTATCATAATGACTTCCATTCCTGCCTTAGGCACTATCGCATATGTCCAAGTCGTATTGCCGTCCAATATGTAGTTATCCTTCCACAACGCGTTGTCATTGATTTCCACGCTCACAGAATACGCGCCAACTGCGCTTTTCCCAATATCCCCGACGTAAATAAAGTCATTGGCATAATCTATTGCATTACTATCAACGCTTGCTATTCCCGACAGGCTCCTAACTCTCGGCTGATACTCGTTGCCGTCCGCGATATGCGTATCGGAATCCCATATTGCCGTCAAATGCGCTTTTTCTATAGTCCAGTCTACCTGTACGGAATTGCCGCTAATTCCTTTCCATTCGCAATTTACCATATCTGGCAACTCAATCGTTGCATGATAAGTTCCGGCATTGCTACCGCTTCCGCCATTGATGATTTTCATTATATCACCGTCAAAGCCATCGAGATAATCCTCAAGATTTATCGTCTCTCCATTGTAAATTATACTCGAACCAACGTTGAGGGTAGGCGCGTCAAGCACCGCTTTGACGATGCTGAATGCAATACTTGAGCCACCGCTGATAGCATACGTCGGATCGTCTAATACCAATTCAATATTATATCTATTGCCAACTGCTGTAGCATCGGTATCTCCCTCATAATGGAATTCTATGAGAGCAGTAACGTCGTTGCCGTCTATATCCTTTAATATCGCCTGCGGATGCTGCGCTTTTGCGTTGTAAGAAAAAGTCGTAGTATCCCAACTTACGCTCAACAATGACGCCGCTCTCGCTATAGTCAAAGTTGCAGTCATATCATCTGCGGCATAGTCGGGATTATCCGTAGTAAATTTAGCCGTCACGGTGTATACGCCCACTGCTATCACAGAACTAGCGTCAACAGGTGTGCCGCCCTTGGAATAGACGTAGTCCACTCCCATTATTTCAAGCGGCAATTTGCCTTCGTTTATTTTATCTATGCTCTTGACAGTACCGTCGTATACTTCCGTCTTGTCATTGAACGTCACGCCGGACAAATCCAACTTGATAGGGTTGACCGTCAAATCCGTCGTCTCGCTTTTCGTCACGCCTCCGTAAGTGTAAGTCACCGTTATACCCGGATACGTCACGTGTAATTTATTATCCGTAGACTCATACGTCAGCGTATACCCATTGCCGCCCATAACCAATACTTCGTCGTGTGTCGGCTGATCCTTCGAATCGGTAGTAAAGTGCGCCGTAACTATGAGGTCCGCGTCTTGCAATACCGTCTGCGCAGTATATCCTGTAGCATTCTTGGGCGATATAGTTATGCCCGTCAACGTTAAAGTCGCTTGGAACCAATGCGCCGTCAATGTCACGTCGCCTTTTACTCTGTCCGTCATAAAGTCCCACTTGCGCGTATTAACATTGCCGCTTTCGTCCACGTCGTCAAAAAACCAACCCAAAAAGATATTGCCCGATAGCGTCGGCTTGGTAGGCTCTATCAAAAACTTGTTGAACTTGTGACTTTGTGTAACAGGAGCGCTTCCGTTCTTTGCGTCAAACGTGACCGTATAGTCTTTGTTGATAAATGCGACCGTTATCGTCTTTGGCGAAGTCACGTTGAGGAATTGTTGATTATACGCTGTAATATCCACGGTATCAAACGTAGGCGTTCTCTCTTCTACGTTTTTGAAATTGACGTCGTATATATGTATATCGGGATCGTATGCAGGATCGTCAGGCGCAACTATTCTTCTCCTAAACTCTTCTAAAAACATATTGACAATCTTTATACTGTCATAATCCTGTCCGTACTCTAAGTTTACTACTATCTCACGGTTGATTGAGATCTTCATATCAAAAGTCAACGTGACATAATCGCTGTCAAACGTAACAGGCAAAGTTGCTTCAGAATAATTATCGCCGTCAGTAGGAGTAAACACGATATTATAAGTGCTATTGACTCCGTCTTTGACGTCAGAACTTGGCATTTCCCACCTAGCAGATCCTGACACAACGTTTTCTCCATTATCTTTAACCTGCGCGTTAAATTTCACCTGCGACAACTCAATACCAAAATACGCAGGCGTGGTGGCATCAATTTCAAACTTATCTAAGTTCAACTGTCCTTTGTTGATCGTCACGCTTTGCGTAGTCGTCAACTTCTCTTTATGTCTCCACAAAGGCTCATCTGTATCTTGCAACATATACTCAAGCGAATATATTCCACTGTGCTTGACGTCAGTCAAAGTGCAGGTATCTCCGCTCTCTACCGCGGTACTTTCGCTGTCTTTATACCACTTAAACGTCTTTGCAGGATTGGTCATTCCTGGACCGCTTGAAGTCGCCGTAAGTTTTATATTGCCAGTGCCGTATTCCAAAGTATCAGTATTGTTCTCCGTCTTGCTGTTGTATAGCGATATAGACGCCGTTGTATTGGGATTATCCCATACTGCATACAACTTAAGATTTCCGTAAATGTTGTCCGGTAAAGTAGTAAAGACGTCTCCCGCTCCGCTCTTGTCAATCGTCCAACCGACAAATTTATGATTAGCGTCAGGCTCAGTGGGCGCAGACAACTTGGTACCGGCAACGCCGTAGTCATAAGTGATTGACTTCACATTGGTGCTTTCGTCTGAATTGTTCTTATAGTTTAAAAATTCCACGTCAAATTGCTCTTTGACTAATTTATTTATAACAGGAGAATTGTCTATCGTATAATTTGTCAAGTCTATTGAACTTTTATTTACCCATATAGCCGAGGGCAGTGCTGACGAATTTTGCGCAGCACTCCAAAAATCCGCTTCACTGCCACTGTAGCGATGTGTCTGTGAAGGTGCCCGAGCAGTTAAAAGTTCGCTATACCAACTGTCCTGACTAGGAGTTGCGGCTGCATACCAATTTACGTTTTCAACTGTCAGCGGCATAGAATTTACACGATTTGCGTGCGCACTTACGTACATTGTCGGATTTATATAAAATTCTGTTCCGTTTTTAGAACCTCTGCCACTAGCGTATACATTTTTAATAGTCAGATTTGACGGAGCCGACGCTCCCGCCCACAATCCCAACACACTTGCGACGTGAGATGCCGTCGTATTCTGCACGTTTTGCTGATATATATAACTAACTCCGTTTTCTATTCTCACTGCTCCCGATTTATCGGCTACTGCGCCCAATACTCCCCCAATATAAGCATCTGCAGATGGATTTTTAGCATCGATAAATCCTCTTCCATAACAGTCAAGCACCGTCATTTTTGCCGGTCCACCAGTACCCCCTACAATAGCGCCGTACTGTCCTCCATCAGTTGTGTTACAATTAAATGTACCAGTATAACTTCCTGAACATCTATATACTAACGTATCATTATTCCCATATGCAGAGCCTAATATAGCCCCAGCGTTACTTAATATATTCAGAGTATTCAGTCTTGTAAATGTACCTGTAGCGTGACAATTCAATATAGACACTCCGTCTGTCCAACCACATATACCGCTTACGTTATAACCAACGTCAGAAAAAATTGCATTACCTACGCTTGTATCTGTTACGATTGCTCCGCTACAGCAGGTTGCAAAAATAGCAGCGTGACCTAAAATTCCGCCAAAAGAATGTGTGATATTTTTTAATGTATGCCCCAAACCATAAAATGTCCCGTCAAAACGCGTTACAGGAATAAATGTTGCTCCGTTAAAATCTAAATCCTTTGCAAGTACAAAATAATCTCCTGCGCCATAATCTGTAATACCGCTTGAATTATTATTCATATCTGCGGCAAAATCGTTCCATTTAGATACCGAATCTATAACAAATGGGTTTTTCTGCGAGCCGTGAGGCTCTGTGCTGTCCACAGTAACAACTGTAGTATCATCAGTTATCGCACCGCTATGCATATCCTCAACTTTTCTATAATCCGTATAACTATATGTCGAGCCGTGAAATAACGCCCCATAAGTAGTATTTAGCGTTGCATTTGCCATAGGTGTAACAGGAGTATTCTCAACTACATAAAATAACTGCACTCCACTCAATATAGCAATTATTGCGCATAGCAATAACGCTATACTAATTATTATATATTTTGTTAATTTTCGTTTCTTTAGCACTTGCATATCAAACCTCTATAATTATGCTTATTTCATTAAAGATTGATTTTTTTGTCACCTCGAGCGCAGTCGAGAGGTCTCTATCCGTTTATATATTGATTGAGATTTCTCCGCTTCACTGCGTTCCGGTCGAAATGACAGAATAGCAGGTCGAAATGACATCGTATTATTGAGATTTCTCCACTCCGCTTCGCTTCGGTCGAAATGACATAGGAAGTGTCGTTTCGGTCGTAAGGAGCGTAGCAACGGCATAGCGAGCAAGCAGATGCGTCTTGTGCGAGCGTCAATGATATATTAAATATCAATTTGACAAAAGTGTTTGCGGAGGTTTGGGGGGAATCGCACCCCCCAACTCTTTTGTTTCTTTTCTTGGCAAGAAAAGAAAGCACTCTCTCACTGTGAATTATACTTACTCTTTACCTTTTTGGCAGTACTTATAGAATTTTCTATACCCAAGGTTCTTCTATACCAAAATTTGTATATTTTTTGTATTTTACAAATTTTGATTTATAGACGAAATTCCAAAAAAGGTATACTTTTACTGACCCAAATTATTGCAAAATTATTATGCGCGAAGTATAATGTAATTGAAAAAATACGCCTTTTCGCAGGCAGTCAGTAAAAGTATAC
>WSNH01000214.1 GCA_013316135.1 Clostridia bacterium | reverse complement strand
GTCTTGGAGAATTTTTGAGATATACGAGAAAGAGCAAAGGCATTACGCAAGAGGAATTGGCAAGTAAAATATGTGTAGTTTCTCCTGTGATAAGCAAGTGGGAAAATGGCAAGAGCATTCCCGACCTTGCGGCGCTCTGCAAGTTGTGCAATATATTGGAGATAAGTCTTGAAGAATGTATTGCAGGCTGTAAGTTGGATATGCCTTTGGCGTTGCCGCCAGAGAATTATGACGCGCAGAGACTCGGCGAGAGATTAAAGGATTTGAGAATAAGGAATAATCTTTCGCAGTCTGACATAGGTAAAGAGTTGTTCGTTACATCGCAGACTATAAGCCGTTGGGAAAGCGGAGAAATGAATTCTTTGGAGAATTTGCAATCAATTTGTCAATTTTATGAGATTTCGATTGGTTATCTTTTTCAAGAGGAAACTATTGAAAATTTTGCAAGTCACGTCTCAGAAAATTATCGTGACGAAATTTTTAGCAAATCTATAGATCCTCAACCTAAGCCTGTAGTTCCTAAAAATTATTTGGCAAAGTTTGTGTTTGTTTTGTCTGCTATCATTGTCATTGTGGCATTGAGTGTGACGGGCGGGATATCCGTATACGGGCATACTCATTCGCTCATTTACTTTGCAAAAGTCGAACCTTCATGCGAATCGACAGGCAGGATTTCTTATTGGCAATGTACAGAATGTAAAAAATGTTTTTTCTATTCTAAAGGTAAAAATCCGATTTCTGATATTTCCATAAGCGCAAGCGGGCATGACTTTGGGCAATGGCAATTGCTAAAGCCGGCGACCTGCGCGCAAGACGGAGAGGAGATAAGATATTGCGCTAACGATGGCGCTCATTATGAAATGAGAGTTGTGCCTATGTTGTCGCATAAATTGACGATTACAGAAACAGGCTGTATTTCTTCGGGGATATGCGAATTATGCAACATGGTTATAAGAACAGGGCAGCATGATTATGAAAATGGGAAATGCGTTAATTGCGGAAAATATGAGTATTTTACTCCTATGGCTCCGCTTGACAAGTATACTTTGGGACAAATTTATTCAGAAGATTTAGTATTTAACCCTACTCACAACTATTGGGCTCAGCACGAAGGCGTAGATTTCACAGCGCCGGCAGGAAGTGAAGTCAAATGTATAGAAGACGGCACTGTTAAAGAAGTCACGAATGACAGTTACAGCGGCGCAACCGTGACAATCGAGCATTCAGACGGATTTACCAGCGTATACAAACTCATTGACGGGGTATCATTAAAAGTCGGCGATAAGGTGTTAAAAGGCGATATTATCGGCAAAGTGTCCGACACTGCTTTAGAAGAAATTGCTGACGGTCCGCATCTGCATTTAGAACTTTATAAGGACGGGGTAAAAGTAAATCCGCTTGATTATATAACAACGTGAGCTAAATTTTAGAAAACTTAACGATTGCGTTCAAAATATAATGCGTCTGCAAGAGATTGTGCGGGCGCATTTTTTGCATTCTGCATTATACTAAAAGTGCGAATTCGAACAAACAAAAGACGGCGCCGTTTCCAAAGAGGAAACATGAAAACTTTTATTGTACTATGTCTCTATTCCAATCGCTATCCCATCCGCTTGGCTGACTTTCTGCCTCACAATAGATTGTCAAACCGCTACAGTAATAGAATGCATATTCGCCTATGCTTGTTACACTGCTGGGTATTGATATGCTTTCCAAATTACTACAACCATCAAATGCATAGTCTGTTATCTGTGTTACGATGTGTCTATTGATAGTGTCAGGTATTACCACTTGAGTTGACTCTCCGCTATATTCTGCTATTGTCATCACTCCGTCTTTTGTATATCCCCACTTTATTCCGCTTTCTGTTATGCCGCACTCTATACAATTCCACACGACAGGTCTGCTACTATTCCAATCACTATCCCATCCGCTCGGCTGACTCTCTGCCTCACAATAGATTGTTAGACTACTACAGCCTATGAATGCAGAATCGCCTATGCTCGTCACACTACTTGGTATCAATATGTTTTCCAAACTACTGCAACCATCAAATGCATAGTCTGTTATCTGTGTTACGATGCGTCCGTTGATAGTGTCAGGTATTACTGCTTGAGTTGACTCTCCGCTATATCCTGCTATAGTCATCA
>WSNH01000213.1 GCA_013316135.1 Clostridia bacterium | reverse complement strand
GCTTTAGAAATAATAGATTTGTCAAAACTTACTAATTTGGCAAATACTTTTTGAGTTGGACAATCGTTCTTAAAAACATATACGCTTTGAAAAGTCGTTAGACATTTTATATTGGCTGTTTTCGGGAGTTTTGACATAATTACCACTCCTTTTTCGACAAAGTTTGAAATAGTGCAATGCGCTTATACAGAAATCTGGCAATAAATGAATACTATAAAGCGGAAGAAAGTAAAAAAGAGTATTCCAACTTTTTAGATGACATACTTATGCAAATTATCAAAGCCGAGCCAAAGGAAAAGGCGAATTTTGAATTAAGGCAATACCTTTTGAGAAATTTAATATTCGATATTAAAGTTATCGGCAAGAATTGCAAATTTTTGCGGGGCATTGTTGATTCTTGCCGATAATGTGTTGCGGTTTGTAATTAAGATATTGACCCGAGTATTTGTATATGGTAATATATTTATATAAATATTTAGGTTGAGAAAATGAAAATTTATATTTTAAGAAAGTCTTTATCAAGTCTCAAAACGCCTGTGGAGCGTAAAGAATATGATACCCAAGCGTTGACAGTGCGAGAGTTTATAAGTGAAATGGTGGAGCGTAACTATAAGGCTCGACCTATTGACTGCGCGCTTGAAGAGTGCATAAGGTTGGCGCGCGACGATTTTATGGACGGATGTTGTTATATCGTCAATGCTACGCAGAATATTAAGTACGCTGATTTGGACGAAAAACTATGTCTTTGTGCAGAAGACGAAATTATGCTTGTCAAACTTAAGTATGTGAGGGGAATCATATGGTGAAAAAGATAACCAATCCACAGATATTAAAGGTAATCGACTCTATTGGCGACAAGAAAGTCAAGACAGTGCTTTTGAGCGAAGGCGATTCTTGTTTATGTTCGCTCAAGTTTTTGCGAAAACACGAAGAGGTCTTTCGCTCTTTGATTCCCAATTATTTTGACGAATATATGAGCCTTTATTACGGCGATAATTCAGATTATTCTTACGCTGATCGCAATTCTTATATAGCGTACTTATGTCTGGAAGTGGGAGTTGTGACGACTGTTGATTTTACAAGCGTAGTCAATTTTGAGACGGCTGGCATAAATATATTCGATCTAAGATACAATACGCCGTCGTCGGTAGAGTTATTCAGGGAAAGTATTTTGAAATCAAAAGACAGCGATAAAAAATTGATTGATTTTGTTGAACAAAATCCGCGGTATCTAACATACTTTTTGCCGCTGATATGCTCAATTGACAGCGACGTCTTTTTTGCCGCATTGATGGGTTATCTCAATACGGCAAAATTAGAGGATACTTTGCGCGTATGTGTGTTGCAAAATATGTTGCAAGCGTCTGACGCAAAGATGTTGTTGAGATGTATTAACGAAATTGACGGTAACAATTATTACAGATTTAAGGCGCTCAATGAAGCAAGCGTAATAATTGGCGATTATACTGCTGTGCTCAATCCCAAAGAACTCGTTGCAGTGCTTAGCGACGTTGCCAACGGCAATTGGGAAAAGTACCTTAATTCAGATTTTATGCGCGCATATCATTTTATCGAGGCGTACGAAAGAGTGCACAAAGACAAGTTCCGTTCTTTTGCGCTTGAGGCTCTTGAACGCGGATGTGACAGAGTGAGGTGGGCATTGTTATATTGCCTGTCAGTCAGAGATATCAACGACAAATTTGCGCAAGACATCTTTTCACGCAAGTTGACTGTTGAAGATTTATCGTTTTTTATATATAAGATACGCGGCGAAGACATGAATACATCAGTTCTTGTGACGGCATTTGAAAATCTTTTTGGCATACTTACGGCAATGGATAAAGTCAATTATCACTATAAAGTCGATGACGACATAACTTTTGCAAGAGACGTATACAAGTCTGTCGTCGTCTCAAGACTTGCAAAGATAGCGTTGAGAACGGATAGTGACGAATATATCAAAAGACTTGATAATATTTATGATACGTTTAAGGAAGAAGCGCAGGCGAGTTATTTGTCTAAAGTAGGCGAAAAGACAAGTCTGGACGTGAGAAAATGCGCAATAAAATTTTTTGAAGACGGATAATTATGAAGCAATAAACAAGCGCAAGCATCCCTGCAATCTCTTCTTGCGTAAAGTTGTCTTTTATCAGCGTTTTTATCTGCTGTC
>WSNH01000212.1 GCA_013316135.1 Clostridia bacterium | reverse complement strand
AACTTCCACAACACTGCCGATAGATACAATAAATTTTTGACTGCCATAGAGCAAAATAAATGCAATAGCCAACATTTGCTGACTTTGACTTTCCATTTTTTCGACGAGTTTGAATTGCGTATGACATCTCACGAGATTGTGGTCGTCATATTGCGTCTTAAAGTACACGTCTCCGTCGAGATAGTCGGTAAGAAATCTTATTCCGCATTCCAAAGTTATGATTATCGCGCCTATATGCAACATTTCAAGTTCTTTGTCGGTTATTTTTTCTCCTATACCTCTCAAAAATCCTCTGCAATACGCCTCGTATAAGTTTATGTCGAAGTCTACTATGCTCAAATCTTTTTCGTCTTCCAACGCAGTATTACAACCTGAGCGTATAGAATCGCCGAAGTCGTAGAGAAGAGAACCGGGCATTATAGTATCGAGATCGATTATACATATTGCTTTGCCTGACGCTTTGTCAATAAGCACATTGTTTATCTTGGTGTCGTTGTGAGTTACGCGCAACGGAATTTGATTGGTATCGAGAGCGTCAACGATAAGAGAAAGTTTGTTTGCTCTTTGTTTGACAAAATCTATCTCGTCTTTAACCAAATGCGCTCTATTGCTTTTATTTTGCTCTATGGCAGTCAAAAATTTATTGTATCTATCGGCAGTGTTGTGGAAGTTGGGAATAACTTCGCAAAGCGTATTTGCGTCAAATCCGTCAAGTCTTGCAATAAATTTTCCAAATGCTTCGCCCGTATTTTCAAACACGTCGGGGGAGTCAATGACTTGATATACTATCGTATCTTTGACAAACAAATACACTCTCCAGCAGTCGTTGCCGCTGACATAATAATATGACTTTTCGTCGATTGTGGGAATAAGCTGCATACATTCTCTGTCGACATCTCCGCCTTGCGAATTTACTATATCGCGCAATACGGTGGTTACTTTTTGAATATTGTCCATCAATCCGCGGTAGTTTGAAAAAACTTTGGTATTAAGCCTTTGCAATATGTACTGCGTGGACGAGTTCTTTATCGTGACGAGAAAGGTGTCGTTGATATGTCCTTCTCCGTATGGAGTAATGCTATCAACTTCGCCTGAAAGTTTGAATTTTTTTGCTATGTCGTATTTTATCATAGTTTGCCTTATATATTATTGTATTTCTTACTAAATAAAGATTTTTACGAAGCAAAGTAGGGTTGCTACGTAAAAATCTTCATTTAATCTGCAAAGAGTACACACGGTTGCCCGTGTGTACTTAGTTGCAGATTGATTATTTCTTTTCAAACAAGTTCTTGAAAGATCCCAACAAATCGTTTACAACCGGTTTGTAATTGCTGAAATTGTCATAACCCGAAAGGTCAAGTTTGAAACCGGTATCAGCTTTGTTGTCTTTGAAGATCTTTTCTGCTCCAAGTTCCGGCCAGTAGAGAGCAGCCAATCTTTCAGCGTTTGTGTCACTGTCAGAATAACTGAATGCCATCGTAGCCGTATTGGACGTTACGCCGCCTCTTTCGCAAGTTCCCGGCAATACTACCAATGGGCACTTCTCGTCTGTACCAAGTTCGTCAATTTTTTGCATTGATTTAATAAGTCCGCTGCCGTATACTTCGAATTTGCAAGAGATTTTTGTAAACTTTGCATTTTTGAGCGCTATGTATGACTTGGTATCTCTAATAAGATCGCCTGCTGCGAATTCACACGCTTGATTTACGTATTCGTCAAGTATCTTTACCTCTACGGTCCACAGGTCGAGATCTGAATTGTAGGATACTACTGTGTCGTTGGAGAGATATTCCGGTCTGCTGAAATCGTATACTGCAAATCCGGCACCGTAAGAGCCGTAACTATATCTTGTACCTTCTACTTCAGCGCCATCTTCAATTATTTTGTTGCCTTCCCAATATCTGGACGGTATTCTATTAAGAGGTTCCCAAGCCTTTCTGTTGTTGTTGAATGAAGGAAGATCCTTTCCTGCAAGGGTAGAATTATTAGGATATTTTGCGTTTGCAGGTTGTTCGTATTCAGGAATAGGCTTTTCGTCCGATTGGCCAGCAGGGACGATATTGACGTTTTTACCTTTATTAGTGCTTGAAAGATTGTTGTTGTATGCTCCAAGAATATACTTGTATACGTTTGCGTCGTCTGCTTCCGTAGGGAATTGAGCGCCGCCGTTAGAACCGCGCTTATTTGCGGAAAATGTTGA
>WSNH01000211.1 GCA_013316135.1 Clostridia bacterium | reverse complement strand
GATATCCTCTATATGTTGACAATGCAAATTTTATCTATGAAAACACTGCTGAAAACTGTCTATACAAAAAGGTGTGATTACATTACGTCTTGATAATCAATAATCATTATTGACAAAAATTATAACTTATGTTAAGATAATAATGTAATATGATAATATTACAATAAATCTTGAGAGGTAAAATATGGGATTATTTTCAAATTTATTTAAGAAAAAAGTCAAGCCTGTAAAAATGACTTCAGAACAACTTATGACGGAATTCTTGCAATCAAAAACGCTTAACGGCGAAAAACTCAACGTAAAAGACTATTTTGCAAAAGACATACTTGCCGACTCTGCCGGAAACAAATTGGTATCGGCTTTGAAAAGAGCGTTGGGAACAAACGAAGTCGAGATTTGCGGCAACGGAGTTTCAAATGATTGGAACAATGTAATGAAATTAGTATCTATAAGCGTACTCATAAGCAATTTTGACGATGACGGTATAACAGTCGTTCTTTATGTAGACGGCGAGGCAAACGAAACCGATTATATTGATATATTGGTCGGCGCGGCAGAAGACACTACCGCTACAGTCGACCTTGACAACTATCCCGACGACGCGACAGACGCAAGTTTTATATATGAAAATGCCGCTCAAAAAATTAAAGATTTTCTTTCTTCAAAAGGACTTCTTAAATAAATATAAAAAATTATTTAAAATACAAAAACGCAACCTTGAAATCAAAGTTGCGTTTTGTTTAGTTTAATTATCTTCTCTTATTCGGCGTCGTCCACAACTTCTTCGCCGTCTTCGGGCAATGGACTTTGAGCATTATCTATCTGTTGTTCGTTCTCTTTCTCTTCTCCATCTTCAATGAGCAAATCTGACGCCACTTGTAATTCAGGAGTATCGACCGCGCCCTCTTCTTGGAAGAAAGTATCTAAATCTACTGTTACGTGGTGATTGATCTGTTTCCATTTAGGCTTACGCGTCAAAGTGCCTATCGCTATCGAAATCAAATATACTATCATATATAACGGAAATACGAGACAGGCAAATATAAGTTTAGAAGGCTTACATTTAAGTTTTTTTCTTTCCAGCAACACAACGAAAAGCGCTTGCAACACAAATGGCAAATAGAATATACACGATAAGGCAATAGCCGCAAGTTTAAGCCAATCGTAAAGCATACGCGGATTTGTCGAAAACATCACTATTGCTTCAACAAGAGTAAAACCGTAATAAATTGGTATCCATATACAGCATATCAATGATATAGGGATAAACAACAACTGCAAAAACATATCTACATACGAACTTCTTCCGGTCGTGAAAAATTTGCCCAGCATTCTGAAGCCGTGATTAAAGAATAGCCTGTTGAGTCCGTAGCCAAAACGAATATTGCGATTGAATACGTCTTTCATTTTTGTAGGTTGCTCTTCATAATATATAGCCTCGTCAACGTATTGAGTGCGCTTGCCCTCTAGCATACGATTGTAAGTAAACTCGGCGTCTTCGCTTATACTGTGCGCGTCGAAACCCCGCTCTTTTATGAACTCCGCCGATACCATCATACCCGGTCCCATCAACTGTTGGTCCAATCCCAGCGCAGAACGCGACTGGCAGCAAAGTCTTGAATCGCGCAAATAATATATACCGGATATTGCGCTAGTCGTATTATAATCAATATTTTTACTATTGGCGTAACCTCTAGCAAATTGTACTCCGCTTTCAAAAGCGTCGTTCATCTTTGACAAATAATTGCAATGAGCAACGTTGTCTGCGTCAAACATTACAAAGAACTCTATGTCGGGATCTTCTTCCAATGCAAGCCGTGTACCGTAATCAAGAGCCCAGCCGCGGCTACGGCGCTCGTCGTCAAACCTCTCAAATACTCGCGCTCCCGCTGCTCTTGCAAGTTCTGCCGTATTGTCATCGCAATTGTCTGCAACGACGTACACCGTATATTTATCGGTAGGATAATTCTGTTTGAACATACTTTTTACAGTATTCTCAATCGTTGCCGACTCATTTCTAGCCGGTATAAAGATTGCGACTTTATGAAATTCTTTTGCTTTTGGATACCTTTTAGGCTTCAGGAAAAACAATAACACATAGATTATTTGAGGCAAGAATCCAAGCCCCAATATAGCCATAAAAATATAATTTATTATATCCAATACAAACTTAAATGTTTCCATTCCTCAATCCAAATATTGTTTTCACTTATAT
>WSNH01000210.1 GCA_013316135.1 Clostridia bacterium | reverse complement strand
GCCAAATGTATTTGAGCGCCGTCAAAGCCATATTCCTTTGCCTTGACTATCGCCTCTACAAAAGCGTCTTCCACGCGCAGTATATCGTCAACCGACATTGCTCTTGCTTTGTCTGGGTAAAAGAGATGTCTTTTTGCGCTGGGAGCAATCTTTTTTTCTCCTATGACCTTGCTTGAAGTCTGCCTTCCGCAATGAGCGAGTTGAGCAATTATGGGCGCGCCGTATACGTGTACAGCGTCGGTAAGCGCTATGTATTTATCCGCTACGCTATCTCCGTAAAACGCAAGACATCTTGGATATGAAGAGCCTCCTTCAGGACTTACTATCGCATATCCTGTAATAATACACCCGACCTCGCTTTTTGCCAAAAAAGCATATTTGCGAATAAGTTCCTCGCTAGGACCGCCGTCTTCATCTGCCAATCCGTCGTGAGTAGCCGAGCGAATAATCCTGTTTTTTAGATTTACTTTGCCTACAGTGCAACTCTCGAAAATATTCATATACAACAGTTATTTGTTTTTTACGTCGGCGTTTATTACTTTGATTTCCATCGGCTTATCAGAAGTATTATTCTCAAGCACTACGTTGTCTACCGACTTGAAGTACCACCCATCGTCTGCATTGTCTATGACATTGTCGTGGATATAGATATTCTTGTGTACCGCTCCGTTATGCACAGTGTTTTCCGGCATAACTTGCACTGTATAACCTTCAACTCTGCCAAATCTATTACGCGCAATTTCCACATCGCTTACAGCGCCGCTCTCATACCAAGATTTTGCATCGTCGGAAATAAGAATGGAATGCATAGACGTATTGTCAAAATTATTATCTGTAATCTTGACTTTGCCACCGCTCGTCATCAAAACGCCTCTGGTGATAATTCTCGTCATAAAGTTGTAAGAAAAATCTACGTCGGGATTAGCGGATTTATCCTCTATTACGTCTCCGACTATTGCCTGCGATACATCGTCAAGTTGCAATCTTATAGTAGTTTCGTTGACAAGTTCTGACGCCAAGATCTTTGCCCTGCCGCGCTCAAGCATAGATTGCACGTCGACAAAAGCAATTTCATCTCCTACGCGCAATGGGTTGAAGCCGTGCGCTTGATGGTGACAAAATCTTACTTCGATTTTATCTTTTTCTATTTTCTTGATTTTAAAATGTATACCGTGAACGTTGAGCGCGTCGTCTCCGGCGCCGACAAACTCGTTGTTTTTAATATCTACCTGACCGCGACACATACAAATATGAACAAAGTCTGCCGCCGAAATCATAAGTTTTGCGCTCTCTGCGTGAGGAGCAAACTTGCACCCATTTATCTTCAAATTGCTAGAATTTTGCGCAACGTACGCCAAGCCGTAATTGAAATGTTGATTTACGCACTCAAGCGCAATACTGTCGCTCTTTTCCACAAAAATTCCGTTGTATTTTCTCAACTCGTCGTATACGTAGTATCTGTCCCCGACTTTAAATCTCAATGTTTGCAAATATTTTGCTCTGAACTTGTGCGGTTCAAGTTCTTTTATCATATACGCCCCTCTCAACGGATGCGCCTTTCTGACAATCGTATTTTCGTTCTCCTTGGGAATATATCCAAACCACGAACCTAAAGCAGACTTCTTAAACCTAGAGCGATAATCTTCGCCGACAAAATAATATCTGCAATGGAATTTGTGATATCTAGATTCTTTGTCAATCTCAAAGTCGACGTGCGTCTTGCCCACTTCTACGACTTTAAACTCGTGCATATCGGGATTGTCGACTCTGATAGAAAAGTTTTTGAGCGTCACATTTTTGCTGTTGACGACTGCGATATTGGTCATCTTGCCGTGCATAACGAATACGCAGCCGTTACCGTCTATCGTCAAGTCCTTTTGGTTTTCTATCCAGATACCTATATTATTACGATGAGGCACGGTGCCTCTGCGCCATTGCTTATCTCCCACCGTATTGGTAATAAAAAGGTCTTTGACGCATACTTTGTTGGAATAAAGATGATACTCTCCCTTTTCAAATGTAAGCGTCTTTTCTCCCTCTACGTTTTCCAATTCGCAAAGCGTCTTTTGAAGACTATGACTTATGTCTTCGCCGACGACCATTTCGTATTCTTTTGCATTGTAATTCATAGTTGCTCCTTTATAGCCATACTGCTTTTATACTTTTGACTTACCCCATCTGTTCTATTATATTTTTTATTTCTATAAAATATATTTATTTTAGATATTTTGTGTATGATCAAAGTTCATAGTGGTTGATACAAACCTGAGC
>WSNH01000209.1 GCA_013316135.1 Clostridia bacterium | reverse complement strand
CTTTCTTGCCGTTGCGAGAGAAAAGAATATTACTGCCGCGGCAGAAAGCCTGCACGTCACTCAACCTACACTTTCTAAACAACTGATGGACTTGGAAGAGGAACTTGGTTGCAAGTTATTCGAGCGCAGAAAAAGAAAAATTACTTTGACGGAAGAAGGTACATTCCTTCGTCAGCGCGCGCAAGAAATCGTTGATTTGGCAGACAAGACGCAAGCATCGTTTAAATCCGTCGACCAAACCATTGCCGGCGATATCTTTATCGGTTGCGGCGAAACGCAAGGTATGCGCGTCGTCATTGGCGCAATGAAAAAACTGTCGGACGCTTACCCCGATATTCGTTTTCATATTTATAGCGGCAACGGCGAAGACGTGTCGGAAAGACTGGAAAAAGGATTGGTAGACTTTGGATTGTTCGTAGGAAATGCAAACCTCGAAAAATTTGATTACATCAAATTGCCGATATATGATACTTGGGGTCTGTTGATGCGCAAAGACTCTCCTTTAGCCAATAGCAAAACTATACGCCCAAAAGACCTTGAAAACATAACTTTGCTATGCTCTAGGCAAGCGCTTACCAACAACGAACTGTCGGGGTGGCTCGGCAAAGACTTTTCAAAACTCAATATACTCTCCACTCATAACCTTTTGTACAACGCTTCGCTTATGGTCGAAGAAGGTATGGGGTACGCATTAGCGATTGACGGATTGTTAAACACTTCGGAGCGGAATTTAGTCTTCCGCCCTTTTGAACCAAAAATCAAAGCCGACCTTGTATTTGCTTGGAAAAAATATCAAGTATTTTCCAAAGCCTCCGAATTGTTTTTGAATTATCTTCAAAATGATTTGTGATGTTAACATTCTTTCGCTATATCTAAATTTCCTTAATAACTTTTGCTGGATTTCCACCCACGACCGTATTAGGCGCTACGTCTTTTGTTACGACTGCGCCGGCTGCGACTATAGCATTTTCGCCCACGCTCACGCCCGCAAGAATTGTCGCGCCTGCTCCTATCCAAGCATTTTTACATATTTTTATGGAAGTGCATTCAAGAATGTGGTGGTCGCAAATATCGTGATTTACGGTGAGTATAGAAACGCGAGGCGCAATCATAACGTCATCTTCTATCGTTACGCCTCCGCACGCCATACAAATAAAGTCATTGTTTACAAACACATTTTTCCCAACTTGGATATTGCTCGCCAAATCAATTTGCATAGGCGGCATAAAACAACTCGTTTCATTGAGCCTACCGTCAAACAATTCCTGCTCTAAGGCACGCAATTCTTCCGTCATTGGCTCGGTATTGTTTATTTTAAAGCACAGTTTTCTGCATCTTGTCATTTCACTAGCCGTCTTCTGAAAAGCAGACTCTCGCATATCTACTCTTTCTATACTTTTATTTTTCATATTTACCTCAATCAGCAGGGGTAAACTGCGAAAGTTGCGCTTCTTGCTCTTTAAGAGTGAGCGTAAAATAGCGCTTGCCGCAATCAAGTTTTTTTATAGACTTCATTTCTCCGTCCGTAAGTTGAAAGTCGAATATATTGATATTATCGCGCAAATGCTGAGGATTGACTGACTTAGGAAAAATGATATTCCCTGATTGAATATGCCAACGCAGTATTATCTGCGCATTAGTCTTATTATACTTTTCTCCAAGTTACGCAAACAGCGGCTCGTTCAAAAGACGCGGACCGCCGTGACCGATAGGATACCAACTCTCTAATATAGTGCCATAAGGAGCAATCTTTGCTTTCAATTCACTTTGCTGGAAGTAAGGATGACATTCTACCTGCAATACGGACGGCTTTATCGTAGCGGCGCCCAAAAGCGTGTCGAGATTTTCGTGAAAATTGCTAATACCGATACTCCTTACCTTGCCAGCCTTAACCGCGCATTCCATATCTTTCCACGCGCCGAAAATCTCCAAACTGTTGATGTAAAAGCAAAAGGTCCATATAATCTACATTGAGCCTTTTAAGCATTTTATCAATTGCTTCCGCAGTTTTTCCTTCGCCGTATTCGCTCGGCCATAATTTGGACGTAATCCATATTTCTTCACGCGGAATACCGCTCTTTTTAACTGCTGCCCTACACCGCGTTCGTTTTGATAAGCGTGCGCTGTGTCGATATGACAATAGCCAAGATTTAACGCTTCCAAACACGCTTTTTCAGTGTTAGCATCTCCCATAATCATAAATACGCCAAGACCGAATTGCGGAATTTTATTGCCGTCATTTAATGTAAGATAAGTCTGTTCCATATTATTTCTCCCTATATTTTGTTCTATTTATTGC
>WSNH01000208.1 GCA_013316135.1 Clostridia bacterium | reverse complement strand
ATGCTATGCTGGAAGCCAAGCGTACTGTAAGTGTAAGTAAGGATTTCTCGTTGCGTGTTGCTGATAGCTTTGACGATGAGTCAAAGTCAGAGGGGCAATTTGCAACGGTATCGTTTGCTTATATAGGTGGTATTTTCAAACTTCTTCGAGAAGAAGAAATACTGTCGAATAAAGAGTATCCGTTAGTTTTGGATGCGCCGTTCTCTAAACTTGGAGATCTGCCGCGCCAAAAGGTTATTAATACTATTCCGGAATATGCACCACAAATTATTTTGTTTTCAAAGGACAATTTGCAAGAATGTTTTGAGCAAGATAAGATTGGTAATGTTTATACTATCGTGTCTAATGCAGAGCAAAACGTTGCTCACGTTGAGGAGGGCTTCTTATGGAAATAACGACAGACGTTACGCTTAAAGGAAGTGATTGGCGGAAAGCTCTTGATCTTTTCTCGCCGTTTTTCCCGCAAACTTTACAGCCTAATTACAGCATCTTTGCAATCAGTATTTCTATTGGCATAATGTATGATAGACAAGTGGAAATAGCGGGGGAGGAAACGCCCGAGGAAAAGGATAATCGAGCAAGTGTTCCGAGAACTGTTTTGCATCCGCATAATACTGATTTGGATTTCCTATTTCAGTCTGCCATATTAACGACGTCGCTTGTAACCTTTAATGAAGAACAGCGAATGGATTTAGCATTTAATCCATCATCTGAAATTAAGTTTGCTAAACTTGAGTTTCTCACAAAGTATGCGAATTTTGGTGTGAGTAAATTGTTAGAGCAGGGAAGCGATGATCCTATTGAAGCCATGCAAAAGATTAAGTCATTTTTGGCGTCAACAATAGAGGGATATAACTATGAGATAGACGGCATATCTGAAGATGATATTGGTGAGGATGATTTGCTATAAAAATTTGATTTTATGGTAATTTGTTATTGACATTTTAATATAAAAAATGATATACTTGCGTATATACGTAAGTATATTTTTTTATGCGAGGTTGGTATGGGTATAACCTATAAGTTTTCGGTTGTAAAAGGAATACAGGCACAGCGCGAATATTATATTGCCAACGATTTCCCCTCAAGGATACTTACAAAATACTGCTTGACTTGTTCCATTATCTCAATCTTCCGGTCAATTATTTGATTCTCGGAAACCGTAGAACTTAACTTGTCTATATCTTTTTTACATTTGTTTACGAGCATTTTGGCTTTCGTCAATTCTTCTACAAAGCCAGATCTCTTATACTTATAATCTTCAATAGCCTGCTCTGCTTTCTTACGCTCAAGAACCAAGTCCTCATACTGCTTATCAGATTTCATGGCATCATCAATTCTTTTGATTTCGGCATCCTCATTACGTGCGCTCTCTAAATCTTGATTTGCCCTCTTAATAAAGCCTTCCAACTTTTCTCTATTGTACTCTTTACCCCAGCGCGCCGCCATATCAGTAAAATTCATATAAAGGCTATCATACCCAAGCGGCGGTAAGAAATTATACAGTTTCCTCAATGTTTCTTTCTCTTTGGCTGTCAAAGGATTTCCGCATATACACACTTCTTCTTGCAAAAGAGCATCTATCAGTTCTTTGTTTACGCCGTGAATTAATTTGGAATTGTTCGCCTGCTCTTTGATTTTCATCGAAGCCTTTTCTATGACTTTGGACATCATCAATTTGGGAAAAACAGAAATTAATTCTTCGCCAAAATAAGCATATTCTCTTTTTGCCGACTCTAAATAATTATCCCTACGATGCTTACACTCGTTCCGCTTCTGTTCGTATTCTCTTTGGGATTTTGCACTTCCTATCTGTTCGGAAATTCGTTGTATTCTTTCCTGCAACTTCTTCGTTTCGGCATCGAGCTTATCTAAATTTTCTTGTAACGAATCACGCTTATTTTGAGCGCTCTCCATTTTTTGCCCCAAAGTGATAAGTTCAGAACTTGAACCCATACCCGTCTTACTTAAAAACAGTGTACCGAGTACAGTCGTCTTTAACTCTGTACTTCCTATGTATTCCGCTGCCTTATCATATACGCTCAAATCAAGCATTAGATACATTGCATCACGCAAGCTATTAGCGGAGTCTTTACCTTTGGCTTTCAAATCCGTAATCATGCTTTCGCCGTCGAAAAAGAAATAATCAGCCAACCCCGAAGGCAGCAACTGTTCTACAACTTCTTCCGGATTTGATAATCTGATCCAATTATTATCACTATCTTTTTTGGTAATGGTAAAAGACGTCGTTAAGCGTTTCGTTTCAAAAACAGATTTTTGATACGTCCACTCTCTACGCATAGAG
>WSNH01000207.1 GCA_013316135.1 Clostridia bacterium | reverse complement strand
AATACGGCGGTGTGCAGCGCTACCAAAGTCGTGTATATCGACGGCGTAAAGGTAATAGGCGAAAGAATAAATCCAACCGGCAAAAAGGCTATGAAACAGGCTCTTATCGACAGAGATTTTGATTATATCGCAAATCAGACTATAGAGCAGGTTGAGGCAGGCGCAGAGATATTGGACGTCAACGCGGGACTTCCGCAAATAGACGAAAAACAAATGCTTGTCGATATGGTAAAGTATATCCAGAGTATTACGGACGCGCCGCTTCAAATCGACTGCGGAAAGCCCGATGCGATTGAGAGCGCTTTGAGATATTACAACGGCAAACCTATTGTCAATTCCGTCAACGCCGAAGAGAAGTCTTTGACGAGTATTTTGCCAATCGTAGCCAAGTACGGAGCAAGCGTCGTCGGCTTGACTATTGACGAAAACGGCATACCCAAGACGGCGGAAGAGCGAATCCGTCTTGCCGAGAAGATAATAGACAGAGCAAAGAGTTTTGGCATAAGAGAAGAGGACGTGTATATCGACTGCCTTACGCTGACCGTAAGCGCGGAGCCCGACCAGGCTGTTAATACTCTCAAAGCAATCGAGACGCTCAAGAGCAAATACAATATCAAGACGGTGCTCGGCGTGTCAAATATTTCTTTTGGACTTCCTGCAAGACAGATAATCAATACGGCGTTTTTGACTATGGCTATGCGCGCAGGTTTGGATTTGCCGATACTCAATCCAAATATACCAGAGAATATGCAGGCGGTCGACGCTTTTAACGTGTTGACTTGCAAGGATAAAAATTGTATGACGTATACCGCAAAGTACGCAGATTACGTGGGTACGCAAATTGTCAAAAAAGATACCGCAAAGAGCGACGGCGCAGGCGGAGAAAAAGATATATTTTATTGCATAGAAAAGGGACTTGACAGAGCAAGCGCGTTGACGGCAGAACTGCTCAAGACTCACGACGCATTGCAAGTCATTGACGATTATCTTATCCCGGCATTGAATAGAGTGGGAGATAATTATGAAAAGGGAAAGATATTCCTGCCGCAACTTATCGCGTCGGCAGACTGCGCTAAGGACTGTTTTGATGTCGTTAAGAAAAATCTGCCTGTCGGTACTAATACCGAGAAAGGCAGGATTGTACTCGCCACCGTCAAAGGCGACGTGCACGATATCGGCAAGAATATCGTCAAGACTGTGCTTGAAAATTATGGATACAAGGTGCTTGATCTTGGCAAAAACGTGCCGCCTATGACAGTAGTTGAGGCAGTGAGAGACAACGATATCAAACTTTGCGGACTGTCGGCGCTTATGACCACGACTGTGGAGAATATGCAGGAGACCGTGCGACTTCTCAAAGAGCATTGCCCCCATTGCAAAGTTATGGTCGGCGGAGCCGTGCTGACAGAAGAATACGCAAAGCAAATCGGCGCGGATAAGTATTGCAAGGACGCCAATGTCAGCGCGAAGTATGCCAGTTGGGTGTTCGGTAAGACTGAATAAAAGCGGTAGAGATTTCTCCATTGCGCTTCGCTTCAGTCGAAATGACAACAGTACTGTCACCTCGACCGCAGTGGAGAGGTCTCAATCCTTATATAAAACGGTAGAGTTTTCTCCATTACGCTTTGCTTCAGTCGAAATGACATTAGTTTTGTCACATCGAGCGAAGTCGAGAGGTCTATATAAATAACGTATTAGGACAATATATATGAAAAAAACTTTGCAAGTAGTAGGCGCAATTATAGTCAAATACGGCAGAATCCTAGCCGTAAAGCGCGGAGAGAATAAAAACAAAGCCGTAGCGTTTAAATATGAGTTTCCGGGCGGGAAAATAGAGCAGGGCGAAACTCCCGAGCAAGCGCTCAAGAGAGAACTTCTCGAAGAGATGAATTACAACATCGATGTGGGCGAGGAGTTTATGTCCGTGACCTATGAATATGACGACGTGATAGTCAATTTGCATACATATCTTTGCCAACCTTTATCCGAGAATTATTGCCTAAATGAGCATATCGACGAGAAGTGGCTTTTGCCAAAAGACCTTATGAGTATAGAGTGGGCTCCGGCAGACGTGGAAATTATATCAAATCTAAGCAAGAAACAGTTTTAATAGATTCTATGACTTCGCTGCGCGATGCTCAGTATATCAGCCTATTATTTGTTGGGAATAGTAGAGAATGAATATTTATTCTACTTGCAAACCATACGAGTAACGCGCAAGATACTTTTATATATTTTAATTATTTAAACATTTTGAAATCTAATCGTCTGTCAGCCCCAAAAGGTAATCGGTGGACACGTCAAA
>WSNH01000015.1 GCA_013316135.1 Clostridia bacterium | reverse complement strand
AAGAGAGAGCAAGGTAATTGTCAGGGGAGTATGTTTTTCCCTTATATTAAACCGAATGATAACGACAACAAAAAGTAATAGAGAATTATCGCAGAAGATGAAGTAATGTGAGATAAGAGAAAATAGAAAGAAATGAGTAATGGTATACAAATAAGAAAAAAGCAAATAGTCATAATAATTACAGCGCTTGTCGTTTTATTGGCAACGGGCTTGACTTGCGCAATTGTCTTTTGGCCAAGAGAGAAAAAGTTGACTACGCAAGAGTGGCTAGATGCTTTTAGTGAAAGTCTCGATTATGCGACAATGACAAAGGATGAGGACGGCAACGCCTTGGAAACATATATAGCGCGGGAGATTGAAATCAAAGAAATAGAAGACGTGGTGGTAAAGTTCAAGCAGACTTTGCAAATTGCCATTGCAGAAGACGGACAAGCTGCGGCATATTTGGCGATTGAAGAAAATTATCCCACGTTGGAAGAGTCAAAAGACGATCTTATGGATGAGTATTATTTGTGTCAAGGCAAGATGTATACTCGCAGAGAAAAAGGTGGGAAAGTGCAGTCGTCAAGTTTTGATTCCAATTTGGATATTCTTTTGACGGTTGCGTCGGAAAATTTGGGCAACGCTCAATATAATTTTGAGGAAGATAACTTTTTGCCCGTTGAGAATGGAAAAGGAATCATAGCACACGATGGCAATACTCATCAAATAAATGCAATGATAAGCCAAGACAAGTATAATAAGTTTTTTGGCAAAGACGCAAATATTGACGGAATGAGCGAAGTCAAAATACAAATGCAGATGACAGATAGACGTTTTGATTGGTTGCAAATTCAATACAAACAAGGCGACTTAAGTTCTATGATAAAAATTACAAGATACGATATTCAACCCGTGGCAACGCCGGAATGGGCGAGATAGAGAGGTAACTTATGATAAAGGCAAAAAACAAAAGTTTAGTTCAATACATAATAATCCTAGCTGTAATTTTGGTTATGGCAACAATTTGCGCGACTTTTTTAAGTACATCGACTGCGTCCGCTAAGTCGGATTTCAGTCAAGGGACAGGTACGGAAGAAAATCCGTTTGTCGTGACAACGGTAAAGGAATTTAATGCTATTGCCACAAGACTTGACGCATATTTTGTTCAGGGCGCAAACATTGATTTTACAGGCGAAGAGTTTTATCCGATTGGAGACCTTACGCATCCATTCACAGGTCACTATGATGGCAATCAATATTTATTGACAGGTATCAATGCGTATTGTCCCAACAAAGACAACGTGGGTGTTTTTTCCTTCATATATAAAGGCGGAGTAGTCAAGAACGTAAGAGTGGAAAATTCAACGTTTATAGGCAATCAGAACGTCGGCGCAATTGCAGGAATGAACGCAGGTAGAATCGAAGGCGCCGTTGCTAATTCTGATGTCACTTCCAACACTAATGCCGCAGGCGGAGTAGTAGGCGCAAATTCGGGTTATATCAGTTGTTCTGTCAACTCAGGCAACGTCAAGGCCTTAGGTATGTATGCCGGGGGTATAAGCGGAGTCAATACAGGTAATATTTCTGACATATATAATAAAGGAAGTGTCAGCGCGCAGACTTATGTTGGAGGAATCGCCGGTTTGAACAACGGAAAGAGTAGCAAAGCGGTGATTGAGCGCGCTTTTCAAGTAGGCGAAGTCAGCGGTAACGTCAGGGGCAATGTCTCGGGCGATAATATGAATGCGTCAATCAAGCAATGTCGCTATATACAGGGCTCGGATATTAAGGCAATTTCTGCGTTTAATTCAGGCGGTAACATAATGGCTTGTATCGCAAGGCCCGCATATGAATTCAAAACAAAGTCTGCTTTTTCAGATTGGATAGGCTTTGAAAATAATTTTATGTTCGTTGCCGACGTCAATCATCCCATACTCAGAGCGGAGTACGTCAAGGTGTCAGGCATTGAGTTTGGCGCAGGCAAATCAATTAAACTTCGTCCGGGAGACGAATTGGAGTTAGGAGCATACGTTACCCCTTCTCATGCAAGCGTACAAAAAATTAAGCTTGATATTAATTCCGGCGGCGAACTCTGTTTGTTGACCGATGGCGTTATCAAAATCAAAAATGACGCGCAAGTCGGTTCATTTATCACAGTTGTCGGCGAAGCCGAGGGTGTGGTAGGTCTTACTCAAATAGAGATAGTACCTATTCGGGTAGAAAGCATAGAACTAATGTCCAATGATAATCGAGAAACTGTCGTTCCCGGAGCGCAGTTACAATTAAGTACAAAGATATATCCCAACAATGCGTCAATTAAAGATGTGCGATATACTTCGTCTAATAGCTTGGCTGATATAGACGCCGACGGAGTTTTGAGAGTATCTCAAGATGCGCCCGTGGGATTGATTTTCACAGTCACGGCTTCGTCTTATGACAATATCAGTATAAGCGATGTAATGACCTTTACCGTTATTGAAGCGCAAGTCAAGTCGGTAGACGTTACCAATACCGTTACTGACTTTAAAGTAACAGGTAGTCTAAATCTTATGGGATTGGCAGTCACCGAGAGCTTAACTACCGATGAAGTAGAATTTGAAATAATACCTGAAAAAACTACAGCCGAAGGCGCAAGAATAGTAGGCGGTAAGTTGTATGCAGATTTACCGGGGGAGATAAGTGTCTTTGCGCGCTATGCGGGAGCAAACAGCGAACCGGTCGTATTTGTTGCAAAGGAAGAGCCGGTCACTAGCATAGAATTTTTGAATAACAATTCATTCCCAATCAATCAAGCGCTCAATATCATTGCTCTGGCTTTACCGGATTATGCGACTTTCAGAGACGTTACGCTTACGCTTGTAGGCGGAGAGAATACAGGAGCAATGCTTAATGGCAATATATTGACGGCTGAATCCACAGGTATGATAACGATACGCGCAGAAGCGAGCGGCGTGTATGCGACGATAACAGTATATGCAGAACCCGCAAGCGAAGTTGACGTTGACGTAACAGGTATCTCGCTTGCCAAGGATTCTTATTTGTTGACGCGTACGTTGACGCTTGTTCCTGTCATCGAGCCGAGTAATGCGCAAGCAGCCGTTTATTTTGAGATTGTCAGCGACGGCGGTACCGGGGTTGAACTTGTCAACGGCAAACTTCAAAATGCAAAAAGACCCGGTTTGATTCTTTTGTGCGCATATACTTCTAAGTTTAGAACTTACGTTACGGTAGAAGCGCAAAAAGTAGAAGTTGAAAATGTATATTTTACAAACGTCAACAGATTTAAGATAACGAAGTCTCTTGCGCTAAACGTGGCTACCAATCCTGCAAATCCAACGTATCCGGAGGTCAATTATCAAATAATTTCAGCTACTGCCAACGGCGCAGATATTTCAAACGGAATTTTGACTGCGCAGAGCGTGGGTGAAATCGTATTGCGCGCCTGGGTCGACGGGGTGCCGTCAAGCGAATTCAAGGTGTATGCGGACAAAGAGCCTGTCACAGACGTGCGTTTTACTTCGTCTAGCAAGTCATTTAAGCATACGGAAAGTCTTATACTCGAAGCGATGGCATTGCCTATGCAGGCTACATATAAGAACGTAGAATTCCATATAGATGAAAGCGGAACGACTGATGGAATTGAAGCAAACATCAATAACGGTAATGTGCTCACCGCAAAGGCGCCGGGTGTCGTTACGGTAATTATGAGTTGCGATGGACACGATTATCCCGTGATAATCTCGGTTGATAAAGAGCCTGTTATTGGCGTAAGCGAATTAGAGACTAGATTGTGGACGAAAAATACCTTGGAAACCGAGTTTAAGACAAGCGGTATTCTAGAACTTACAGCATACGTTTATCCTTTTAATGCGACTTATCAAAATATTGAGATATCTATCGTTAATGACGGCGGTACCAAAGCAAGATTCGTTAACACCCCTGACGAGAAAATTAATTGGGATAACAATCCTGTTACAGCCAAGCGGATACTTGCAGGTGAGAAGAACGCAATATATTTGGCTGCAAGATATGCCAATAACATAACGGTGAGAGTAAAATCGCTTGATAATACTGAAATTTACAGCGATTATAACATAGTTGTCAATGAAGAATACGTTTCTGAAATACATTTCGGAATGTTGAGTGATAGCGCTATTAATACGGCAAAGTTAGCGCAAGAAGACATCTCATCCGATATGATAGTAGGCAATAGAAATGAAAAAGATTATTATTATTTTAATAAAATGTTTTTCATAACAAATCAATTGGATGAAAATAAAAACTTGAAAGAAACCTACTCTCTTACTTACAGTGTATTTGCATATGCAAATGATCGTGTTGTAGAGCCTACTTTTGATGATGAGTATGAATTGTATTATTACAAGAACTATGATGATTATCAAAACAAAAATATCGAGAAACGCATAAAGGTTGGCAGTGATGAAGATAAATATTTGGTAAAACAAGGTAGTAAGTTGATTGCCAATACCAAAAAGGTTACGTTGTGGTTGATTGCGGTATCAAAACACGGTGAAAAAAATGCGCAAGGCAATCAAGTCGAAATAGTGTCCGATCCGATGGAATTGACAATATATCCTACAAATATAGCTGATCTTAAATCGCTTGCTATTGATGAAACTAGCGGTATTATAAAAGGTAGCAAAACTGGAACTGCGTCAATTAAAGATATGTCGGGATATGAAGTGACAGTCAAGTCAAACAAAATCAACTTTACAAAATTCATTTCCACACAATATACAGAGTTGTGGCTCAAACTCTATAAATACAGCGTCAAGTCATATGACGTAACGGTTGATGTTTTGTTTGATTATGGCAAAGATGATGAATATAGATTTAGGATTCCGACGGAAAATTTCCATGGTATTCAATCTATACCAAAGAATCAGGTAAGTTCAAATATACAGGGAGGCAGTCAATATAATGCGATAGTAATCTATGATTTCAACTTTAATAAATATACTTTCAATAATGAAGTTGAGTTTGACAACGGAGTTAAGTATATGTATCTATACGGCAACCAAGCGCAACAACATTTGGGAATTAACTTTGTATTCAATAATGTAAGTCCGGTTGAGATTACGTTGCATGATATCAACTATGTAGCAAATGCAAGCAAACATGCAATACGTATAAAAGGCGATGGACATTTGACTCTCAACGTATTAGGAAATGTTACAATACAAGGTGGCGCAAGCAGTAACGGCAAAAATGGTAGCGACGGTAAATCTTATTCAACCATTGAGCGCGCAAGCAGTGGAGCAAGAGGAAAAGATGGAAATATGAATTGGAATCCTTTTGGAGACGTTCCGAGTGGACAAGACGGCTTTGACGGCTCTAAAGGCAATAAAGGAGGGGATGGCGAGAACGGCAAGAATGGAACCAACGGCGGTTTTGCTATACGTTTGGCAAAAGATAATAATATTACTCTAAATATTGAATCGCCTTCAATGTTGAAACTCGTTGGTATAAATGGCGGAGACGGCGGAGACGGCGGAGATGGCGGAAGAGGTCAGAACGGCGGTCATGGCGGTGGAGGTGGAAACGGTGACGTAAAATATGCCGTGTTTGCGGCAGTTCCTGGCAATGGCGGTAATGGCGGCAATGGCGGTCGAGGTGGAAACGGCGGTAGCGCAGGAAACGGAGGAAATGCCGGACGCGGAGGATTGTCTATCAATGCTTCTGGCGTCAAGAATAAGAGCAACGTTATATGGATAGATGGAGAAGATGGCAAAGTAGGCAAAGCAGGTACTAGAGGAAAGGGCGGCTATGGCGGTTACGGCGGCTATGGCGGCTCAAAAGGCGAAGGCCTTATATTGGGAATTACATATAACGGCAAGGACGGAAGCCCTGGCAAAGACGGAGAAGATGGCAACTACGGAAATTATGGGATAGATGGTATATTAGCTGATTATGATTAACAAACAAATAAATTATAATAACTTGGAGGTTAAAATGAAAACAACAAAAAAGATTATTGCGGTCTTACTTATGACAGTAATTATGATAGTAGCGTTTGCTGCATGCGCTAGATTAGGTTCAGACCAAAAGAAAGAGTATGAAGAACCTACAGATCTTAGATTCAATGTCACGGCCACGACAATTGAGCTAATTGACGATTATACGGAACTTTGCGCAAACGGAGAAGTTTTGGAATATCGTCTTGAAAATGGCGATTGGCAAGACAGTCCGCTTTTTGAGGGTCTTAATCCAAATACTACATATAAGATAGATATTAGAGTAAAAGGAAATGATAAGTATAAGGCAAGCAAGGAGCATGAACAAGAAGCTACAACATTAAAGCTTTCGCAAAATGCGCCTAATGTCACTTATGAGCAAGCAGAAAAAACTATTACCATTCAAGCTGCTGAAAATCTAGAATATTCTTTTGATGGCGGCGCGACATATAGCACAGAGAATAAGCACACTTATACGGATAATGGCGACAAAATAATCAATGTTAGATATAAAGAAACCGAAGATAAATATTCGGGAGAAGCGCAAGTAATCAAGGTTAAAATAACAGATTTTTATGGCGGTACAGGAGAGGAAAACAATCCATATTTGATTTTAACCGAGGCGCATTTCATTGCATTAAAAGATGGGGTATCAAGTAATTCGTATATTAAACTGATGAATGATTTGGATTTCACTTCAAAGACGTTTTCTCCTGCAAAAATCGGAGGTTGCGTCTTTGATGGGAATAATCATAAGATCGAAAATATTAATTTTGAAAATGAAACTGATTTAAATGATGTTGGAGTATTTGCCAACGTTGGTACTGTCAAAAATCTTACGCTGAATAACGTCAACGTAAATTACACTTGCATTGATAATTCTGCTAGACCGAATATCGCTATTCTTGCAGGAAGAGCTGTGAACGTTGAAAATTGTAAAGTAAATGGAGAGATAAATATCAATAATGATAAGTCTTACGGCGATATGAAGATTGGCGGACTAGTGGGTAGTATTACGGTTAATCGTAGCGGCAAGAATAGATTTAATATAACAAACTCTTTTGCAGATGTTAAGATAAAATATGATTCTCAAGACGGTAGCGACGCTAGAATTAACGTAGGAGGATTATTGGGATACTATATTAATGCTATTGGAGACGCAAAAGATAGTTTTGTAACAATTTCAAAATGCGGAGCAAATGTAGATATTGAATTATCAGGTTTGACCAGTACCGGTTATGCCGCAGGTCTTGTCGGTTCTAATATTATGGGTAAGATTGAAAATTGCTACGTAACCGGTCAGTTAAATACAAGCGGTCGTTCAGGCAGTATGATAATAGGTGGATTAATTTCTCAGAAAGCTGTTCGCAATTCATCGGATAACGATAGATATGGCAATGCAAGTATTGAATCGTGCTATGTCGCTATGGATATCTATGCCGATAAGACCAATCAAGATATACGTATGGGAGGTATTTCTTCATTGATGCAAGCTTTTGAGGATCGGAATGTTATGAATTGTTTCTTTGCGGGATCATTGTTAGTTTCACAAGGCAGTAAAAGCGCTTTTATGGACAGTTTTGCAACGTCCGTACTTACCAAATATAGTCAGGAAAATTGCTATCATTCAGATAATTTAGTTGCGCCTGTCGAGACTCAAAATACAATAGCAGTATCGCAAGAGACAATGAAAACAGTAGTTTGGCAACGTGATACGCTAAACTTTAGCGCAGATGTTTGGAATTTTGTTGATGGACAATTTCCAACGTTGAAATAATCTATTTGAAAATAAAAAGAAAAATACTTAAGGAAAAAAGATGCGACGAGCAATTGGAAATCAAAAACTTATGATATTGAGCCTTGTTTTGGTTTGCATAGTCATTGTTATGGGGATAAATAATTATCAAGATAATGACGTTGCTTATGCAGACGTAAGCGCGCAACCATTTGCTACGTCGCATGAAATATGCACGCCGTCTGATCTTTTGACGTTGGCGGATGAAGTCAACAAAGGACTTTATGACGGTTTTTATGGTATTAAGATTGAATTGAAAAATGATATAGATATCGGTATGATTTGCGAGGAACTCGATTTTGGAGCCGGATGGATTCCAATAGGAACTTCAACTTATCCATTTAAGGGGGATTTTAACGGCAACGGATATACTATCAATGGACTTTACATAAATAAAGAAGATACTGAACGCGTCGGTTTGTTTGGTAATACTCATTTCAATGCAACAATTTCAAATCTTACAGTTGCAGGTTTCGTCAAAGGGAATAATTATACAGGTGGCATTGTAGGATACAATCAAGCGCAAATTGAAAATTGCGTAAATATAACGACTGTTGATGCGAAAGATGGATCTATGCACTTGGGAGGTATTGCAGGATATAATTCCGGAACCATATCAAAATCAGGAAATATGGGCAGTATTAACGCAGGCTTTGTCAATTTTGTTGCCGGTATTGCGGGAAGTAATATAGGCGTAGTTAAGGAATGTTATAACAACTCAAATCTAAATACAATGGATTCGGTAATTGGAGCAATAGTAGGCAACAACTCTTTGGACGGGGTTATAGAAATTTGTCTCAATGGCCAAGAAATTTCAGGCAAAGCAAGTGTTGGGGGTATCGTCGGTAGTAATTATGGATTTATAAAGAATGTTTTCAATTCAGGTAGTGTCAACTCTGTCAATGGAACAGCAGGCGGAATAACCGGGTATAATGATGAAAGCGGTGACCTCTCATATGTCTTGACTGCATCTAAAGTCACAGGCGCGGAAGATATTGCAGCCGTTTGCGGTTACAATCGAGGACTAGTTAGAGCGGCTTTTTATGATAATACGATATATGAAGGCGCGCTTCTTAATGGTTTAACTGCCGAGTATTCCGCAGGGCTAACAACACGCATTTTATCGCATTCGGATGTTTTGAATGTAGAAGATAAATTAGGCGCGTTGACAGAGTCAAATCCTGATATGTGGACTAAAACATCTTTTTGGGAGCAAGGTTGCCATTATCCACAACTAATATATTTTTTAAATAATTTACCGTCTCTTTCCAGTCAGGTATGTAGCGTAACGCAAACTCAATTAGATAGCAAAGACGTTACTCTTGGCAAGACGTCGTTTGTTTATGACGGAGAGGATCATACAGTTGATATTTATTATGGCGATATTTTGCTTGAACTATAACAGGATTATAATGTGAGATATGACGACAACGTAAATGCAGGAACGGTAGAAGTTAGCGTAACGTTTATTAATTCTTTCTCAGGCAGCGCTATAAAAATTTTCACTATTGAGCAATCTGTTTTGACAGTTGCATGGGATGTGGATAAATATATTTATGACGGAGAGACGCATATACCAACGGTGAAAGTAATAAACGGCTTGATAAATGGCGAATCGGTTATTTTTGATTATTCGGATGTGACAGCTATAAATGTTGGCGAGTATTACGTTAAAGCTGATCTATCAAACGCTTCTATAAATTCAAATTATTCACTTCCTGTGACGGAACTTTGGTACGAGATTTCGCCTGCTGTCATCACTGTTGATTGGACGGGTGATAATTTTGTTTACAATGGCAATCTGCAAAGGCCGACTGCTTTCGTGTTGACGGGACGAGTTGGAAACGACGATATTACATTTCGATACGAAGGACTAGATAATATTAATGCAGGGGAGCAAAGTGTTACAGCCTTTTTGCAAGATACTTCTATAAATAGTAACTATTTATTTGCAGGAGATACTGATATCTACACTATAGCAAAGCAACCTATAACTATAGAATGGGAAGATAGTGATTTTTATTACAACGGATTTGTCCAATATCCAAAAGCTAGAGTATCAAGCGGTAAGATAAATGATGACGATATTACTTTTGACTACTGTGGGTATGAGAACAATATCCAAGCCAATGAGGATGACGGTTATACGGTCACGGTTACACTTGCAGATACAAAGGTAAATGCAAATTATTATTTTGAGGATGTCAGTATCGCATATTTTATATGTAAGGTTCCACTTACTCTTGCTTGGTGGGATATTACGTTGGAATACACGGGGTTGCCACAATATCCACCATTTTACATTGAGCAAGGTCTTATCGGTGAAGAAGAGGTTGAGTTTGATTTGTCGGACTATTCTCACAACGTAAACGCTAGTTTTGGCAATGCTTATACTATTAACGTATCATTGTCTGATAATCCGGTAAATTCTAATTATTCGTTGAAAGATACTTCAAAATCATATGATATTTTCAAAGCTGATTTCGATTTGTACTCAGTAGAATTTCGTTCGCGTACGTTGGGCTATGATGGTGCACCTAAAAACATTGAGATTGACAATGATTTACCAATAGGTGTCGACGTGGTTTATGACAACAATATCCTTACCGATATCGGGGAATATATTGTTACGGCTAAATTTTCAGTGGATCTTGTCAATTACAATCCTCTTGAATATGACACGTTACAAGTTAAGATTTATATTGCTCAGATGATATTTAGAGATGCGTCAAGTGGAATTATTGTTACTAATAAAGGGTCGGCTGATTCATTGTTGCAACTTGATTTGGTATCAAAGTCAAAGTCTTCTTTGAAGGAATCAGGTAAAAAAGTGTTTCTTGCATATGAAGTTGATTTTGGAAACGTTATGGCGGAGTATTCAGTCCCTATTAGTGAAAAATTGCAGAAAAGCAAAGGATTGAAAGTGCTTTGCAAAAACGCCTCTGGCGAAGTTGTCGCAGTTGATTTTATCATTGAAGACAGCATGATAATTTTTTCTGCAGAGGATATTGTCGAATTTGCAATTATAACGGATTACAATTTTACGGCGTTATGGATTGTTTTAGTGGTAATAGGAGTTGCAATATTGGCAGGAGGCGTTGTTTCCATTTTAAATATCCTGAAAAGACATCAGCGCTCTGCAGCCAAAGTTAATATATCAGGAGCTTTGGCAGATGCCCAAACAACGTTGACAATTGATGATAATGCAGTTCAAGCGGCAGAGAATGTTGAAGAATTATCAAATGAGGAAGTTTTAGCGTCTGAAAACATAGCGCAAGAAGAGCAAGATAATAATCGAGATATATTGCCAACGCAACAAAGTCATGAAATCGGTAGCGATAATTCGAATATCGAAGTTGGAACGGAATTTGTTTTTGATGGAGTTAAATGCGCTTCGTTGGAGTGGTTTATGAAAAGCCTTGGAGTTAAGACTGTCTCAAAGCAAGAGCGTATTTGCGCTGGCGATGACTATGCTTTACTTTTATTCGAAGCCAGACCTCTAAGCGTCGTTTATTGGCAGGGAAAACGTTATCGTATAGGTTCGAATCAATACGAAGAGTTAATAAAGAGGGCAAGGGAGGCTTCTAATGAAAAAAATTAAAAAAGTAATGATTATAGCGATATTCATATTTTTGGTTTGCGCTACCTTTGCTGCGTGCTCAAAACATAACAAAGAGCAGAACAAGTATACAGTATACGACGTGACGTTTATGTTGAGCGATGGAGAATTTTTTATTGAGCAAAGTAGCGCAGAAACAGGAAAAGTTGTCAAGCCAGCCAATCCTGAACGTGTGAATTTTACTTTTGTAGATTGGTTTTATGATTTAGAATACGATAAAAGTTTTGATTTTGAGTCAGTTATTGATTCTGATATCACTCTATATGCTTGTTGGGAAAAAGCAAAGAGTAAAATTCGCTTTGAGGGTAACGGTAGTACTGCCGGTACCATGAACGATTTAGAAACAGAATTTGACTCGATTTTAAAGTTGCCATACAATGCCTTTACTCGTGAAGGATATTCTTTCGTTGGTTGGGCAGATACGGCAAACGGTAATGTCAAAAACAAGGACGGCGGTTGGTTTTATATGGAAAATCAAGGGACCGTTACGCTTTTTGCATGTTGGCAACCTAATAAATATTATGTAAATTTAGATCATCAAGGCGGTAACTCGAATATATCGCAAGTTACGGCAACTTATGATGATAACTTGCCTAGTTTTGCTATTCCTACTAAGGTGGGATTTATATTTGACGGATATTTTACTCAAACTGACGGTAAAGGGGTAAAGTATTATGATTCTATAATGAATAGTTGCAGGAAATATTGCCTATCGACTGATACAACGCTTTATGCGCATTGGGTTGAGGCTCGTAACAAGATAGCTTTTGACGGAAATGGAAGTACGGGCGGTGGTACAGCTTATATCGACGCGTCAACATTTGAAAATGTTATTTTGCCTGAGTGTGGATTTTTACGCGCGGGATATACTTTCCGCGAGTGGAATACTCAAGCTGACGGGCTAGGCAATTCTTATTCAGCCGGTAAGACTTTTGTAATGCCTGTAAATGATGATACGATTATACTATACGCTTGTTGGGACGCAAATAATTACAAGGTATATTTTGATGATGGTATGGGCGGTGAACGTATTTCGGAATCTCATATATATGATGTCGAAAAAGCGTTGAGGCCCAACACGTTTACCAAATACGGATATCAATTTGTTGCTTGGAGTGACGCTCAAGGTGGACAGGGAAATTATTATAGTGATGCTCAAAATGTTGTGAATCTTTGCTCTGAACTTGACGGAGAAGTTATATTATATGCAGTATGGACTCCAAAGAGCGTTAAAATCGATTTTAATAAGGTTGGAGGTACAGGCGGAACTAATTACGTTAACGTGACTTTTGGCGCCAATTTTCCCTCTGCGGTTTCTCCTTCTAAAATTGGTTATTCATTCGGGGGCTATTTTTCAGAAGAGGGAGGACAGGGCAAGATGTACTTGGATTACAATATGCGCCCGGTTAATTTATCCGATAAAGGTGATGATTCAGAAGTTTTTGCATATTGGATTCCTCGAACTAATACTGTCATTTTTGAACCTAATGGAGGGAATGGACAATCTATTGAACTTGCTACTGTTACTGACGCGGAAATTCAATTGTCTAATTATTCATTTAGCAGGGTGGGATATTCTTTGAGCGGATGGAGTACGATGGCTGACGGCTCTGGTGAATATTTTGATAGTAAATCAGGTTTTTCAGTTCCGGCGCAAAGTTCATTTATAAGACTATATGCAATTTGGTCGGCAAATGCCATTGTGTTAACTTTTGTTGGCAACGGTAATGACGGCGGTGCAATGTCAGCAATGGAGACCTATTGCGGACAGCAAATTATTTTGCCAAATTGTAGTTTTGTGAAGATAGGATATAAGTTCATCGGTTGGGGTACTACGTCAGATGGGACGCAGATATATAATTTAGATTCATTATATTCTATACCAGAGACAGATAATACAGATATTAAATTATTTGCACGTTGGGAGTTGGAGAAATATTTAATAACGTATGACCTTGACGGCGGTAATAATTCTTCTTATAATCCATCTTATTATACATATTTGAGCGGAGAAATCAAATTGCAAAATCCTACTAAAAGAGGTTATGAGTTTTTGTATTGGGGAGGAGATGAGCCTATTGCAGCAGGAAGCACCGGAAACAAAAACTATATTGCAATATGGGATAGAATAGAATATTCCATAAAATATAATTTAAACGGCGGACATTTTACTGATGATGAAGAAGTACAATTTACTTACAATGTGGATTCTAAAATAATATATTTGCCAAATCCATTGAAGGATGGGAGCGTATTTGAAGGATGGAATGAAGGTAACTGCATTGAACCTGGAAGTATTGGTAATAAAACATTTACAGCGCAATGGCAGGGAATCAATTATACAATTACTTATATCCTAAATGGTGGAGAAAACGGAGAGGGAAATCCTGCTACCTATATGAAAGATACTGCTACGTTTAAACTTTCGGAGCCAAATAGGAAAGGGTATAAATTCAAAGGTTGGACTAGTGAAGAATTGGGCATTGGAACGGCAAACAAATCAGTGACGATTTATCAAGGAAGCGAGGGGAATATTACTTTAACGGCAGAGTGGGAAATCGTTACTTATAAAATCACTTATATATTGAATGGAGGAGAAAATTCTGTAGAAAATCCTGATCAATATTTTATGTCTGAAAATGATATTATGTTATACGACCCTACCCGCTCCGGATATATATTTGACGGTTGGTTAGAGGGAAATATTATTGAGAGTAATAGCTCGGGAGATTTGACATTTACGGCTATGTGGACGGCTATTACTTATGAACTATATGTATTTGTCAATGAGGATATTAGTCCTGACCCGATAATTTTTACAATAGAAAGCGATGATATAACTATCTCAATAGATAATGACATTAGCGCTACGTATTCTGTTACAACGGGCAACGGTACAACAGTATTAGATGCGGTTCATATAGGTTATCGCCTTGTCGGTTGGTATGAAGGGGATGACGATAGTGTTGCAGTCTCAACTTTTACCATACCAAAGGGGACAATGGGAACTAAATTTATCATGGCAAAATGGGAAATAATTGAATATTCTATAAATTACGTTATTGACGATGACGTTATTCTCGGCGATGATAGTCCCAATATATATACCATAGATGATTATGTAATACTTCTAGAGCCGACAAGAGAGGGATACCAATTTGTAGGATGGGAAAATCAAGACGGCGAGATTGTAAGTGAGATTCCAATTGGAAGTATTGGGGATGTCACGCTTACTGCAAAGTGGCAAGTAACAACTCAGCCAGACCCCGATCCTATTGATCCAGAAAGGATGGATAATTAGAAAAATCAAAGGTAACTATTATTTCTTTACTCTATAAATTATATATCTGCGTCCCATCTGACGTAGTACCCCAACCGATGAACTTATATCCTATCTT
>WSNH01000014.1 GCA_013316135.1 Clostridia bacterium | reverse complement strand
ACGGCAAAAGTTCTTACAGCGCGACCTACAAAACGCTTACAGAACATTATAATCCGGTGAACAATTGGCGCGAAGGAGAAATGCAGATAAAAAGTTGCAAATATATAGAAAATACTTATCCCTAATCTTTCGCGACGGAGAAGAGGGAATCGGGAGGTAATTTAATGAATCAAGAGACGTGGTCAAAGAGTTTGCTTGCCACATACAACGCATTGCCGCTTGTCGTCAAATGCATTGACAGAAGCAATATGCAAATGGCGCTTGGCAGTTTTTCATACCAAGGGGATGTCCTAGACCTTATGAATAAAATGTTGGCAAACAATGCGCGTAAAGAGGCGTTGATAAATGCAAAGGTCATTGTAGACAACACGTTGAAAATACTTAAGCCAAAGCATAGGCAGGTATTGGAATTGAGATATCTCAAGCGTAAGAGTTTTGAGCAAATAGCGCAGGAGTTGAATATTTGTCTGCGTAGCGTATTTAGATGGCACGAATTGGCATTGAAACAATTTTCCAGTATACGTACTATGAGAGGCTATGACGACGAATGGTTGAGCAAGTATTACTCCGGCGATCCGGTGTTTGTCAAGTGTATAAGATATTGCGCGGATAGAGAAGAGCAGGAGGGCAAAAACTTGCAAATACGCAAACGGGAAGAAAAGATAAATATCGTTGCGGCATTGAGCGCAGCAGCAAACGCAAGACAGAGCGCAGTATCTACTACGGTATAGGTAAGTTACTTTGCCAATGCGTGGCAGTTATATTATGCTATCCTTGCCGACGGCGAGTTATATAAAACGGTATGTACGATTCTACTTACATACCGTTTAGTTAATGATATTTATATCAATATTAGTTTACGGTTGCGCTCAAAATGACAGAATGTTTTTGACGTCGTCATCCGTTTGACTACGCTCATAGAGCAGTCGTAGATTTAAGCGTATATTACTGTCTTTTCTTGGTCGGTACAAATATCAAAATTACTATTACCACGCACAAGACGGCAATCACGGCAATGAGGATATATCTGTCCAAAGAGTTCTTGGGAGTTTGAGTATCCGAGCCGTTGATGTTGGCAGACGGGGGATTGTTGTTGCCGGAATTTATATCACCGCTCGGAGTAGATGGTTTTTCAACTGTGGTCTGCAAGATATATCCTGCGCTTTCGGGAATATTATCGATATTGGCAGATGAGTTTGCAAAATCGTTTGCTTTAATATAACACTTTGCTAAATCCATACCGGTTGCGATATTTATATGGCAGTCTACAAGGAAATAAAGTTGTTGGGTGCTATCCCTGTAATATCCGTATACGGCGTTGACAGTCATAAATGCCGACGGCGTTGGACTGATTTCTGTCCATACGCTGTTTTCGTAGCGGTATGCTGTCACGTTGTCCACCGTAAAAGTATTGAAATTGTTTGCGTCAAAAGTATAAGCGTAAGGATTGTTTCCCCATTTTGCATTTACCGGCGTACAAATGGCATGAAGATCGTTGATTAAAGCGTAGCCTTTACAGCCGTTGTATTCTATCTCTGCAAATTCACTGTTTTCTTCTTTGACGTACTTGAAAGCGTAAGTTGAGGGAATTTGCATAGTTATACCGCCCAATCGTTGCGCGGAAGAGTACATTGTGAGTTCTTTGCCCTTATTGACGTAATAATAAGTCGAAGTTTCGTCGGCAAAGCAAACGCCTGCGGACAGTCCGCATACGCAAATCAGCGATATCAGCATTGCAATAATTATTACTTTTTTCATATTGACCTCAATTGTAATGACTCGACTGTGCTTGATGCCGACCGCAACGCGCAATCTATCGAGTAATAATCTAATTATATGGCATTTGGAAAATTTTTACAAGACTATTGCGGCATTAAATCAAAAAAATATCAATAGAATTTGGCGAATTATGAGTGAAAAAGACATACTTTTTACATTGTTATCTATAGAAAAAGAGCAGACAAGACGCAAGGCGGGCGATAGATTGGCAAGATATAACACCGGTGAAGTCGTTCATCAAAAGCAACTTGACTTTCACAAATGTCTCAAACGCAACCGTTGGGTCTTTGGCGGAAACCGCTCCGGCAAGACGGAATGCGGCGCGGTGGAGGCTGTATGGTGGGCAAGGGGAATACATCCTTATAAGCGTAATCGCAAAAACGTGTCGGGGTGGATAGTATCGCTGTCCTACGAAGTGCAAAGAGAAGTTGCGCAAAGCAAATTCCTGTCTTATCTCAATCCCGATTGGATAGAGGACGTGGTAATGCTGTCAGGCAAAAAAGGCTCGGCAGAGTATGGAATAATCGACTATGTGCTTATCAAAAACGTCTTTGGAGGCACGTCAAAAGTTGCTTTCAAAAGTTGCGACCAGGGCAGAGAAAAATTTCAAGGCGCGTCGCTTGACTTCGTTTGGTTTGACGAAGAACCTCCGAAAGACGTCTACGACGAGTGCCGTATGCGAGTCATTGACAGAGTGGGAGATATATGGGGAACGATGACTCCGCTTAAGGGTTTGACTTGGGTCTATGACGAGATTTATCTCAATTCGGCAGGAGACAATGAAATTTGGCACGAGCACGTAGAGTGGGCAGACAATCCTTTTTTGGATAAAAAAGAAGTGGCAAGTCTTTCTGCCAATATGGACGAGCAGACGCTTTCGTCTAGGCGCTACGGCAGATTTTGCGAGGCGGAAGGTATTGTATACAAAGAATTTCAGCCGGAGCGAGACGTAATCGCGCCTTTTGACGTGCCTTTTGAGTGGCAGGACGAAATATCCATAGACCCCGGGCTTAACAATCCGTTGGCGTGTCTTTTCTTTGCCACTGATTTTGACGGCAACGTATACGTCGTAGGCGAGTGGTATATGGCAGGCAAGGATATAGATTATCACGCCGAGCAAATAAAGAGGTTGGCAAACAAATTGAATTGGCACACCGACGGCAAAGGCAGGCTGAGCGCCTTGATAGACAGCGCCGCCGATCAGCATACGCTTGCGTCGCGCAAAAGCGTAAGCGAGTTGTTTTACGACAGAGGCATACTCGTCAATACCAACGTAGACAAACAACTTTTCAGCGGTATTGCAAGCGTCAAGAGTTATTTCGCAGAGGGAAAACTTAAGATATTTTCTACTTGCGTAAATCTTATAAGAGAACTTAAAAGTTATTGGTGGGGGAATGGTGACAAACCTATAAAAAAGGATGACCACGCCCTTGACGCATTGAGATATTACATTGTGTCAAAACCTCAACCTGCAAGGCTGCCGCAAACGCAAGTCAGCGAAATACAAAAAGACAAACGACGGCTTATCAACGCTCGAAACAACTTGAGCAAGAGAATAAGATAACGGTATATAATATGATATTTGCCTAGGGTAAGGCTATGGGAGAAGAAAATGAACGACAATATAGAAAACGCTATTTTGCGCAAAGCCGTTGGTTATGACGTGCAAGAGGTAGTCGAGGAGTATTCGGGAGAAAACGAACTGCTCAAACGCAAGGTAAGCAACAAGCATATACCGCCCGATATGACGGCTATCAAGACGATTTTGGAACTTAAGGGACAGGAAAACGATTTGGCAAAGATGAGCGATAAAGAACTTGAACAACTCAAAACAAAACTGCTTAGGCAACTAAAAGACCTGACGAAGGGAGGAAGTAATGAAAGTAATAATTCAAACAAACAAGATTAGGTGCGACGTGGGCAACTGCCGAAACCTTGCAAAGTATTCCGTTGCGCCGGAAGACGTAAGTGCAGGACAGTACATCAATCTATGCGAAGAGTGTATGAAACAACTTTACGGAGAAATAGGCTTGCTGATCGCACCTAAGCGTAAAAGATCAAAAAAAACTACTGCGGGAGAAAGTGTAAATGACAAAATTTAACGGCAAATTCAGCGAAGACATAGTCAAAGAAGTACGAAAAGATTTCGAGCGCAGACGGCAAGAGCGCAAGCCGCTTGAATTGCAGTGGCGGTTGAATATGAATTTTTATAGCGGTAATCAATACGCGGAGATAACTCCAGTTGGAGACGTCGAGCAGTACGGTAAGCAATATTATTGGCAAGAGAGGGAAGTATACAACCATATCGCTTCGATAATCGAGACGCGGCTTTCCAAACTCAACAGACTTAAGTGCGCTATCAGCGTTCGTCCGTTCAGCAACGATGACAGCGACGTGCAGACGGCGAAATTGTCTACGCAAATCATTAAAGCGCTGTGCGAAGAAAACGACCTTCCGCGCTTGCTCAATGAAGCAAGCAGTTGGAGTGAAGTGACAGGAAGTTGTTTTTTTAAGACTGTATGGGCAGGCGAGAAAGGAAGAGTGATAGGACAAAGCAAGAAGGGGGCTGTGCGCGAAGGCGACGTGGATATTTCTGTCGTTCCGCCCTACGAGATTTTTCCCGACAACGTCGGCACGTCCAATCTTGACAACTGTATGAGTATAATACACGCCAAGGCTTATCACGTTGACGAAATTAAAGATATATGGGGAGTGGAAGTCGACGGCGAGGACGTCAACGTCTTTTCGCTCGACGGCGCTCAAGTTGGAGCGGGCTTGCGATTTGACGGCGCTTCCAATGCGCTTGACGGCGTGGCGCACGAAATGTGCGTGGTGATAGAGAAATATTCTCGACCTACGGCGGACAAGCCCAACGGCGAGTTGAGTATCGTCGCAGGCGACAAGTTGCTGTATCACGGAGACTTGCCGTATATCAACGCTGTGGACGGCGGGAGAAGTTATCCTTTCACAAGGATTGTTTGTCTTGAGAAATTGGGGTGTTTTTACGGCACCAGTATCATAGAGAGGCTTATTCCGTTGCAGAGAGCATACAACGCAGTCAAGAACCGCAAGCACGAATTTATCAACCGTTTGTCTATGGGCGTATTGAGTATTGAAGACGGCTCCGTCGACACCGATAATCTTGAGGAAGAAGGTCTCTCGCCTGGCAAAGTATTGATATACCGTCAAGGGGCTACGCCGCCCAAACTGCTCGAAAGCGGACGAGTGCCGGTGGACTTTCAATATGAGGAGGAGAGAATACTGTCAGAGTTTACCACGATATCAGGCGTAAGCGAATTGAGCAAGTATTCCAACGTACTGAATCAAATGTCTGGTAAGGCTATAGGTATGCTCGTCGAGCAGGACGATACCCGACTGTCGATTGCCACGACGTCATTGAGAATGGGTATCAAGAGAATATGCGAGCAAATGTTGAGGCTTTATAGACAGTTTTGTCAAACAAAGCGAATGAAAAGATTTTCCGGCGATAACGGAGAGGTAGAACTTGCTTATTTTACGGCAAGCGATTTGCAAAGCGACGATTTGGTATTCGACAACGAAAACGAATTGACCGACACTTTGGAGAACAAACGAAATATGGTAATCGAACTCGTGCGTATGGGGATATTCAACGACGAAAACGGCGCTATATCCAATCGCAACAAACTCAAGATACTTGAGATATTGGGCTTTGGCAACTGGGAGTCAAGCAGAGATATTGACGAAAGCCACCGCAAAAAGGCAATGAAAGAAAATCTCGATTTTGGCAAAGAAAAAGTCAAAGTCGCGGAGTACGACGACCACAGTTTGCATATCGACGAGCATCTCAAACGCTTGTTGGAAGAAAAAGACGAAGGACTTGCGTCTGTTATTGACGAGCATATCAGACAGCACAGAATGATGAAGACGTTGGATATGGCAAATATATCTGAAAAAGGAGGACAAAATGAAAACAGTATTATACCGACAGACTGATCTCAACGCCTCGACGCAAAGCGCGCGCGAGTCTGAGAATATACCCCTAAAGACGCAAGGGGAAGAGATTTTGCAGGAGACCAATGAGCCCCTGCCTGAAGAGCAAGAAGAAAAGACCGCCGACGGTGGCGCTTGTGACGGACGCGAAGGGGAGGACGTAAATGACGCTCCCAATAATGGAAGTATGTCCGTATTCGAGCAAGTCGGTTGGAAGGCAAAAGTACAAAATTTTTTGCAAGCATATCCAATAGCCAAGGACTTTTCCGCTCAAATAGGCAGGCTTATAGCAGACAGCAAGGCGTTGTCTCAAGATGAAAATTGCTTGGAAAAAGCGCTTGCAACGGCGCTTGCCGACGCTTATGTGGCTCCCGAAAAAATTGCGGCCGACGAGGAGTTTTTGCAAAAGTACGTCCTGAGCAATCAAGTCTTAAAGGACAGAATAATCCAAGAATATCTCGACGGACTTCAACAAAATCTTCCCCCCAAGTCAATTTCAACAGGGGGACAAATCACACTTACTCCGCCGTCAAGACCTACGAGCATAGCAGAGGCGGGGAATATATTTAAGGCTATGTTCAACAATAGGAGGATATAATGGTAACATTAGAAACAGCAGAAAAGGCGCTCAAAAGCGTGTATTTAAATGTAGTGGCAGATCAACTCAACGTGGGTGTCAACCCGCTTCTTGCAAAGATAGAACAGACGTCGAGCGACGTATGGGGCAAGGAGATAATCAAACTCGTTCCGTACGGTATCAACGGCGGTATCGGCGCCGGTACGGAGACAGGAGAACTTCCCGCTCCCGCGGCAAACAATTACGACAGATTTAAGTTGGAACTCAAAAATCTTTACGGCGCGATAGAACTTTCCGACAAGGCTATCAGAGCGTCGCAGTCAAATACGGGGGCTTTCGTCAATCTTCTTAACGCCGAGATGGAGGGGTTGTTAAAGGCGTCCAAGTTTAATCTTGGCAGAATGTTGTACGGCGACGGCAGCGGTACTCTTGCTATTTGCAAGGGACAGGGCGGCGCGTCCAACGTAATCGCGCTTGACAGTGTGCGCAACGTAATGGAAGGTATGGTAGTTGACGTATATTCCAAGACAAGCGGCAATGTCTACGGCGATCTTAAAGGCGTTAGAATTGTCAGCGTTGACAGAGTAAACAATACCGTCGCGTTTTCGTCAAACGTAACTACTACTGTAGCGGACGGAGATATTTTGACGGTGCAAGGCTCTAAAGAAAACGAGTTGACCGGTCTCGGCGCAATCTTCTCCGACAGAGACTTATACGGATTGTCGAGAGATGGCAGAAGTTGGCTTACTCCAAAGCAATACTCCAACGTCGGTGCTATTTCCACGGCAAAAATTCAAAGCGCAATAGACTATATCGACGAAGTTGCAGGCTCTCAAATCGACTTTATCGTATGTTCTTACGACGTAAGAAGAGCATATCTCGACTATCTCGCTTTGACGAGAACCAACGTGGACTATATGAATCTCGACGGAGGTTTTAAGGCGTTGTCTTACAACGGTATTCCGCTCATTGCAGACAGATTTGTCGAATCTGGTACTATGTATTTGCTCAACAGCAAGGACTTCAAGTTGCATCAACTTTGCGATTGGAGATGGCTCGAGGGCGACAATGGAAAAGTCATCAAGCAAAAGGCAGGCAGCGCAACGTATGGGGCGACGCTCGTTAAGTATGCGGATATGATTTGCGATAAGCCTATTGGACAGGCTAAACTCAGCGGCATTACTTGCTAAACGAACGCATATATCGTGCGAGTTTAGCGATGCGGCAGGACTGGGGAAGGCGACGTGTACGGCATTACGATTGACGAATTTTCCGCGTCTTTGAACAGTTGCGCAGTATGTGGAAAAACCTAAGCGAAACGACGCGGGGAAATATATAAGATACAAATTCGCCATTGGCAAAATAGGAGCATTATGGACAGACTAATTGAAATTACAGACGATCTTTTTGACATATCTTCGAGGATAAAGAGCATAGACGAAAATTACAAAATCTATTTTAATGGGGGAACTCGCAGATACGAGTTGCACAACTCCTCAAAGACGCCGTCTTTTCAAGCGGTTTTTCCATATACTTCTCTAGACAAAAGGGCGCTTGATTTTGCAAGACAAACAGCAGTGAGCAACAAAGAAAAAATACTTGCTCAAATCGACGCTCACAACGCTCGACTTGAAAAGCGGCGACAAGACGAATTGATCCAAAAATATATAGGCGGACTGAGATTATAATGCAGCCTGCCGAGAAAATCGAGGATACTATCAAGTATGCGCGAGCAATATTACTCAAGAGATTTTATGCGAGAAGCAGGAGCGCATTGCAGCATATATTATGTGCGTCAAATTGCTTAAATTATTGCGTAAGTCGACAGTAAAGTTGCCGCGCACATTTAGCCGTATTCTCATCATATAACAAGGAGGCAAAATGCAACTAAAAGAAGCAATACAAATATGTTTGACGTATCTAGGCGACGAAGATGCGATTATAAATACGCAGACGGCGCAACATCCAAAACTTAAACTTTTGGTCAAGTGCGCCAATCTTGTGATAAAAGAAATTGCCGCCGAGTACGTGCCGCTGATAGAAGAAGAGACGGTCCGCGTAGTCGACGGCAAGATAAGTTTTGAGGGGCTTATGCACAAAATCGCCGAGGTACGTAAAGTGCAAGACGCGCTCAGCGGATTGACATCGGATTTTTACAACACGCCTACGCATTGCAAGTTGCTCAACGACGGTGTGAAGAAGGCTAGGATAGTATACAGTTATTTACCTCTAGACATTGACATTGAAGACGATTGTCCGTTGCCGCCCGCCGTCGGCGCAAAGACTCTGGCGCTGGGTATATGCGCAGAGTACAGTATGATATCGGGTATGTACGAACAGTCGTTGATGTACTCGGACAGATTCAAGCAGGATATGCGCACGGCGGTGCGAAAAAAAGGGGAAATAAAAGTCAAACCCCGAAGGTGGTATTGAGATGTTTTACGACAAAGAATATACGTTTGCAAAACCCGAGCGCAAGCGAGTTTTGCTGTCAGGGTTTAAGGGATATGACGAAACTAAGGTATCGCGTAATCTGCCGTGCGACTATGTCGATTGCGTATACAATTTTAAGTTTAAGAATGGGCGTTTGGTCAATCCGTACGGCGTAAGCGCGCTGGAGTTTGACGGCGAAGTAATTCCGCCAATCCCCGAGGGATTGGGAAAATGTAAGTTGTTTTTAACGACTGCAGAAAAAGACGGAAAACTAAAAAGCCGACTTGTGTTGTCGCACGACGGAGGGGTGGAGTATCTTACGGCAAGCGACAATGAATGGAAACATATCGAAGCGCAGGGTACGTTCGGCATTGGCGTCAACTATCTTTACAAAGATTCAGACTTGCTTTTGCTGTCAGGCGAGAGCGGGCTCAAAGCTCTTTCGGGAGACAAACTCGTCGATATTAAAAGTGATATGCGAATACTCGATATGTGCGCGCATTACGAGAGAATTTACGCCGTCGTAGAGGGGGTTCGCAACAGCCTTTGGTTTAGCGACGACTTTGATCCGTTCAACTGGAACGTATCTCTTGACGAGGGCGGTTACATAGAGTTCGACGGTTCGCTCGGCGGCGTCAACGCAGTCAGGAGTTTTGACAACTATCTCTACGTCTTTTGCGATTTCGGCATATATAGACTGACGGCTTACGCAGATCAGACTCAATTCAATATGAAAAAGGTATACGCGTCGGGAGGACGTATTTTTGCAAATTCCATCACCGAGTGCGGAGAGTACGTAGCTTTTGCGAGTGAGGACGGCATATATCTCTTTGACGGCTACGGAGTGTCGAGATACTCCGTCAAGACAAACGATTTGTTACAGGATGGATTCAAGGACGTATCAGCGTGTTACGCGCATCACAAGTATATCCTATCGTTTACAAACGACGCTGACTGTGATTACGGGATTTTTTCAAGGCAGCGAAATAATAACGTCGTTATGATATTTGATTTGACGGATAAATCTGTGGACTTTATGCGAGGCGTATCGCTATTTGATTTAAATACCGTCGGCGCGTACGGCGAAGGAAAAATAATCGGACTTTCAGCCGATTGTCCATCGCCGGTTCAACTCGACGATAGCGGTCTTTATTTAGGTATGCCGTATCAGAAGTATTGGCAGAGCGGGGAGATAGATTTTGACAGACCCGCTACGCTTAAAGTTGTGCGCGGAGTGGAGTACAGCGCTGACAGTCAATATGTGTTGGGTATAGTTGCTGGCGGCGAACGGCGCGAGTTTATTATTTCGCCTACAGAAAACCGTCAAAGCATTTACGTCAAGTCCGACAAGTTCGTATTCTATATTCGTTCCGACGGCGTCGACGAAAATATACGTCCGCCGATACTCGAAGTAGACTTTTTGAAACAGTGAGTCTTTTCTTAAGTTTGCGTGGCAATCTTGCTCTCGAGTCTGCGAATCAAGGACGTAACTTTGTACTTAAGGTTAGTAAATTAAAGGAGATAAATAATGAATGTTAGAAGAATGGAAGTAATGTTAGGCGATTTGAGCGAGAGTTTTGACAGACACGTATCGTCGTCGGTTGCCGACTATTATTTTGTTTTGTCGGCTATAGACGGAATTGGTAAGTTAAGGCTCAGACTCTATTCTCAGGGCGGAAACGCCCAACTTGAGATATTGGCGTTTGCATTCGCAGGCAGTCAAATCGACTTTTCCGTCGAGGTTGACGGCAAGGCTGTAGACGAAAGATCTGGGGAAGTAAGCATTGCGCCTTTGGCTCTTGCAAGGGGCTGGCGCGTAGTTGAAATTGCCGGACGAGGATTATCGTCGGGCAGGGTTCGCATAAGCGGAAATATATCCAACGCAAGCATACTTGCGGAATAAATTTAATGACAAGGAGAAATTATGACTTGGGATGATTTTACAAAAAAGGTCAAGGAGTTTTTTACAGGCAAAAAGGTTGCCGATAGCGTAGATACGTCTCCCTACGACGATGGGGAGAAAGAATTGATCGACAAACTTGGACAACTTGACGAAGAATACAAAAACGGTGACAATTATGACCCCGGCAAAGGGTATGAAGATATCTCGGATTTGCTGCCGGAGAAACAAACTTTTGAATATCTTAAATACGAAGGTGACGACGAAGATACTATAAGAAGCAATACAAAGAACAAGTTCGACGCGTTGCTCGAAGACGAAAAGAAGAAGGTCGACGACGCTTTAAATAAAAATACGGAAGTCGTTGAAAATAAGAAGCAGGCAACCGACGAAGAGTATTCTCAAAAGCAAAAGCAAATCGACAGAGACTATGACGAATTTCAAAAGGCGCTTGAGAAAGAACTTGTCAAGAAAGGACTGTATCGCTCGTCTATCAAGCAGGGACAGACGAAAGCCAACGAGCAAGCAAGAGATTGGGAAAGCAACGAACTTTTGTCAAAACGCAACGTAGACTTAAGCAGTCTCGACGCAGAGATTGCCAAGTTGCAGGGCGAAGCAAATACCGCTATTCAACAACTTGACTTGTCTTACGCTCAAAAACTTGACGGCGAGATAGAGCGCTTGCTTGACAAAAGGAACAAAGAAATCGCAAGCATTGACAAATACAACAATACGCTCAAAGAAAAAGAAGCCAAATATATCGAAGACAGAGCCAAAGCAATCGAGGCTCAACTTACCCAGAGACTTAAGGACGAACAATATGGAAGACAAGTATGGTTATGCAGGGGCTAAGAAAGAGAATTATCAAAAGCGTTACGATATGGCGTACGATTATTATTCTGCGCTTCCGCAGGACGCAGCGTTGCAAATGTTGCAAAAAAATAAACAACTCGAGGAGTATCTTGGCGCGTATTACGGCAAACTCATTACGGAAATCGCCAAGACGAAGAATTGATATGTGGGATCAAATTTTGCAACTTGCAATAGGCGACGGACTGTGGGCGTTGCTATTTTGCGTATTGTTGATATATGAATTGAAAGACAGCAGAGCGAGAGAGATTAAGTATCAGAACACGATTTCCTCTCTCGCAAAAGATCTCGAATATATGAAAGAAATAGACGAGGGTATGGAAGATATGAATAATGCGATAAGGGAGTATATAGAGAGCGTGGAGAAAGAAACAACTTCCGGCGCAGAGGAGCGCTTATGAAAGAAAAACTTAAGAGTTATGAATTTTGGGTATCTATAGTTAGCGCCGTTATGGTGGTCTTGCAGAGTATCTCTCTAAAATTTGATTTGCCGTATATCCAAGAGATAGTTATGGGATTTTTGGGAGTGTTGGCAGTGGCAGGCATAGTCAAGAAGAAAGACCCGCCGACCGGCGAACTGTCGGAGAATAATCCTACGCAAGACGCGCAGGAAAAAGACGGGGATAGCAAAACGTCGTAAATATGCATAATGTTATTTGAGGAGATTATATACTTAGCCGCGCTAAGTCAGTATGACTCTTTTCAACTTATGCAAGTCGATTATAACACAAGTCCGCGCGCAGAGCGACCAAAGAGCGCCGATCTTCTGCGCGACGGCAAGCGCGCCCATACATAGGCGACTTATCGACTAAATATCAAGTCCGCACATTTTATGCGGACTTTGTAAATTTCTATATTATTAAAAACACAACGGCTCCTAGAATAGAGGAGCCGTTATTAATTTGTACACAGACGAGCGCCAGTCTGAACCCGCTTTGTAGCAGGTGGGTATCCTGTGCAAGTTTTTTGTAATCCTTAAAGACCGCATAAGCGGTAAGGCGCGCCAGCCGACTTCCAACTCCGGATTCCCTATTCAAGAGTGCGGTACAATGTGCAACTCGTTTGTGTACGTTTATTATACTATACCAAATGCGTAAAATCAATACCTATTTTCAAAAAATCTTTAATTTAATGTAAAATCTGAGAGCGCTCAACAAAATTATGCGAAATGTGTCGAATGACTTTCGCTATTGGCAATTTATTACAAAGTCTCTATGCTCAATGTTATAGGAGAAACGTTATTGGAGCGTAGCAAAATGGAAAAATCTCAATCAGTATAATAAATGAATGAGTTTTCTCGACTGCGCTCGAAATGACTAACAAAACATAGTTATGATTATTTCGAGAAATTCCGTAAAAAGTATTTGTAATTTCGAGATTTCTCGTGTATATTATTATATATAGATATAATATAAGTAAGCAGAGGTGTTTATGTCAAAGATTTCTTTAAAAGAATTGGCGCAAGACTATGAAAAGTATGCAGACAAAGAAGTAAGCGTTTGCGGTTGGGTAAGGACGATAAGAGACAGCAAGAGTTTTGCTTTTATCGAACTCAACGACGGCACGTATTTCAAGTCGACGCAGATTATCGCAGACGAGAGCGCGCTTGAGAATTATAAGAGCATAATATCTCAGAATGTAGGCGCTGGATTGAGCGTAGTTGGCAAAGTCGTGGTTACGCCGGGTATGAAGCAACCGTTTGAAATCAGGGCTAGCGGCATAGAAATTGAGGCTACGTCCACGCCGTCGTATCCTTTGCAGAAAAAAAGACACACAATGGAATATCTTCGCGAGATTGCGCATTTGAGACCGAGGGCAAACACTTTTCAGGCTGTTTTTAGAGTAAGATCGGTTGCCGCTCAAGCAATACACGCATTTTTTGCATCGCGTAATTTCGTATATGTTAATACGCCGCTAATCACGACGAGTGACTGCGAGGGCGCGGGAGAAATGTTCAAAGTCACCACTTTGGATTTGAACAACCCGCCAAAGACCAAGGCTGGCGAAATAGATTACTCAAAGGACTTCTTTGGCAAGTCGGCGGGGCTTACCGTCAGCGGACAACTCAACGCCGAGTGTTTTGCTTTGGCTTTTAAGAACGTCTATACATTTGGACCTACTTTCAGAGCGGAAAAGAGTTATACCAACCGTCACGCGTCGGAGTTTTGGATGATAGAGCCGGAGATTGCCTTTGCCGACCTCAAAGACGATATGAATCTTGCAAGAGATATGGTCAAATACGTAATCAAGGACGTACTCGAGAAGTGCCCGGAAGAAATGGCTTTCTTCAACAACTTTATGGACAAGGGGCTTATTGAGAGATTGCAAGGCATCGTAAACAGCGAATTTGCAACCGTTACCTATACGGAGGCTATAAAGTTGCTTGAAGAGCACAAGGACGAATTTCAATTCCCGGTATATTGGGGCGCAGATTTGCAGACCGAACACGAAAGATATCTCACCGAAAAGATTTTCAACAAGCCCGTATTTGTTACGGATTATCCAAAAGAAATCAAGGCTTTTTATATGCGTCTTAACGACGACGGAAAGACTGTTGCGGCGGTAGATTTGCTTGTGCCGGGCGTAGGTGAAATCATAGGAGGCAGCCAAAGAGAAGAGAGACTTGACTTGCTCGTTGAGCGTATCAAAGAACTCGGTCTCAGAGAAGAAGACTATTGGTGGTATCTCGACTTGAGACGTTACGGCGGCGTCAAGCACGCAGGTTACGGACTTGGCTTTGAAAGATTGATTATGTACCTCACGGGTATGCAGAATATCAGAGACGTAATTCCGTTTGCGCGTACCACAGGCAACGCAGACTTTTAAAAAATATCCCGCTTAAGTCGTTGACAGACGACAAAATGGGTAGTATAATAATTAAGTCTTTTGACACTAATTCTAAGCGGTATACCTTACCGCAATACGCTACTGTGGCTCAGTAGGTAGAGCAGTTCACTCGTAATGAACAGGTCGCCAGTTCGAATCTGGCCAGTAGCTCCAGCAGAAAAGGCTCGCTAAAAAAGAGCATAAAAATAGAGGGGGAATTATTCCCCCTCTATTTTTATGCTCAAAAGTACGCTCGCTTTTCTTTAACTTAAAACAGGCGCGGACAGTTCGACCGGTGACGCTCGCACGAGACGCTAAACGCTTGCTCGCTATGCCGTCGAATCTGGACAGTAACTCCAGCAGAAAAAGTAGAGCGGACATATTGCAATTATTATGGCAATATGATAGAATATAGTTAATTGAACTCAATTAAGGGAATAAATTA
>WSNH01000013.1 GCA_013316135.1 Clostridia bacterium | reverse complement strand
GTAAAGAAAACAAAAAACCTAATCTGCTTTTGTATAGTTTCTATTTCTTCTTCTGTTAGTTTGGTGTTTTTATTTAAGCGAGAAAAATGTAAAATCTTTATAAAAATCTCCGAATTTTAATGAACTTTTAATATTTCTATATAATAATGTAATTGCCCGAGTATACACTAATTTGCATTTTGTCACACAATATAGTGTGGGAAAACAGTGCGGCAGAATGCAACGCAAGAAATTGCACCAAAAGGAGGAGATTATGCGCAACAAGAAATTGTTTGTGATGATAGCGGTGATGCTCTTAGTGGTATTCATTCTATCTTTGGCATTAGTGGCTTGCAAGAAAAAACCGGTGGAGGATATCCCAAGCGGTAATCCACCCGATGTAATAGAAAGCGGAAATGAAGAGCCGCCGTGGAAGCCGCCAGTTACGCCGCCGGATAACAAACCGGTTATTCCCGAATATGCTAAGAGTTTTAGAGGCGCGGTGGGATATATGGTTGAGTCTATGCCCAGCGAGTACTTATCTATGAACTTTACCGGAACAGTGACCGTAAACGGTAAAAGGTATACTATGTCACTCAAAGGTAACTTGGCGGAGGACGACATTCAAGTATCAGCAGTGTTCAGACCTGAAGGCTCAAATGACTTGAAGTTCGCGTTCTATATAGTAAATTCAAAATTCTTTATTGAGTTAGAAGACGGCACAGTATATAATATTGCCGAAATAGATGCCAACTACTTGGCTTCTATAGTTGATAAGTTGCCGGATAAACTTTCTGAAATTATTAAAGATTTGTTGGGTAATTACGTTTCACTCGTTCCGACGATACTTGATGTATTGCTTGGAGGTTTTTCGCCGTCTAGTAAGATTGTGTATGAAGAAGCAGACGGAGTGGAGACCTTTGAACTTGCTCTTGACGTTCAAGGATTTATAAATCCTATAAGCACGTTGCTTAAACCGGGCGGCATAATCGGCAATTTTTTGCCCGAAGGATTGGATATATCCTTTGTAAGCGAATTATTGTCAATGGTACCGCTTATGGACGGAAAACTTGTGGCAACGATTGACAACGGTAAGTTGAACGAATTCAACGTCGAATTATATGACAACGATCCTCAAAGTGAAAATTACAGACAGACGATAGTCGGTTTAGAAAGCGCTCTCGTCTTCTCAGACGCGCCATTGACGCTTGATATTCCTGACGGACTAGAAAATTACGAGGTATTGACGCTTGGTAATCTAAACGCTGACTTTACTCTCACAATAGACACCAACGGCGAATCTTTCGATATTGGCGCTGTGATTGACGAATTTTTGCCTAAGCCAATTTTCGGTGAGGGTATATTGATGCTTGACGGCGACGCAGAGTACAAATTAGATATCAAAGCGTCTCTTGATCCCAATCTTGACGGACTTGACGAGGATAAAAACTATGTCAACGCAGTATTGTGGGCAGGCACAAACGAACTTGTAAGAATAAATTACCTCGACGGAAAACTTTACGTCAAGGCTCTTGCCGACGGCGTCAACGGCTTTGCCGAAGGCGGAATTAACGTGGCAATCCCGCTTGATTTAAAAGATTATATATCCAAACTTGTAGATTTGGTAACTAAAGCGATAGACGGATTCTTGGGTACGGAATTTGCTCCAAGCGTTCCGTCCGGCGCTATGCTTACGGCAAGCGTAAACGAGAGTGGAGAAACAATATTGTCACCGTCGATTCAAAGCGTAATAATGGGAGTCCTAAAACTTGTTGGTTTTGAGAATTCTGTAATTTTGACAGGTGATAAAATAACCGTAGTAATAGACGAAGTATTATTTAAAGCAATTTCGGATATTGCAAAGATAGATTTAGATTTGCCGCTCTTTGGCGAATTGGTTCTAGGATTATACAAAGGCGGAATAGAGTACGTTGAAGTAAAGGCAATGGACGTATTGACTTTGAGAGCAGAAAACTTCTTTATAGGCAAGGCTAAAGTCTCGAGACAGGATATAGAAGACAACATAGGCAATATTGAGGATTACAGTACCGATATAGAGAGTGTTATAATGAGTTTTGCGCTTTCATTGCTCTCCGACTTGGATTTGAGCCTGGATCTCGATCTTTCCACTGTCAATACAACAGTCAATTTGACGCCGGTAATCAACAATATTATGGCGGCGGCAAACAACAGCACTTACCTTAAGATGCCGATCACACTTGATTTGAGCAACTATGACGGCGTATTCAAACTTCGTGTAGCGACCAACTATGACGAGGAAAATGCCGAAGGCAGAATATTGCTCGAACTTATTACGCCAAACGGAGATATTCTTATTTCCGCTTACAACGAAAATGACAGCACATACGTAGATCTGTCGGGACTTGGTTTTATGAAGTTCTGCTTGACTCACGTAGATCTCTTCCAAATGTTGAGAGGATTGTTGGGCGCAGATAAGTTCAATGAAGACTTTATTGAAGAAGTTGCTCCTGCAATGGCTATGTCGGCATATTCTTCAGGCGTTGAAATCGGCAGCGATTATATAGGCGTGGCAGTCGACAGTTATTTCGTCACATTGATAATGAGAATGCTTTCAATGGATCTTGGTATAGACGTTGATCTCGACGCGCATCTCAATTTTGACGGCTCTGTCAACGCTCAACTCGGGCTCGGTAACGCCGCAAAACTTGGATTGTCTATGTCATTGGGCAAAGAGAGTCAGTCGGCTAACAGAATACAAGACGTAATCGCAAATTTACCAAAGGCAGAGTACGGAGAGTACAACGCAGTTGACGCAGAAATGCTTGTAGACAGCATACTCGTGTCCGAGAGACTCAACTTGACTCTTGATCTTTACAACAACAACGTGGATTATCCGACGCACGAGAACAAGACAAGAATCGTTATTCGTAATTCAAAAGCAACGCCTGAAAAGCCTGAACTGCTCGACAACGGTTTGGAGGCTCCTTATAAGTCTATTGTGCTTATAATATATTCGGGGTGGACGGAAGCAACATCAGAAGCGCTCTTGTTTGGATTTATCGACTTTGACGGAAAGAAAGTTCAAGTCAAGGGTACGGCTAAAATGCTAACATATGTAATAGGTGCTAGTTGGGCGCCAATATATACCGTGACTGGTGATTTGTTAAATATACCAATCGAAAATGTCGATCTTAAGGGAATGCTTGTCAATGCGTTGAGCGGACTTTTCGGAGACGGTGCGGACGGCGAGAATGAAGATTTCGGCGGGGCAATAGAAGTGCCTGACGGAGCATTGCCACCGCAAAAGCCGATTGTTACTCCAACTGATCCCACAGATCCTGTTGAGCCTAGCGAACCTACACAACCGAATGAGCCGAGCGAGCCTGCTACTCCAATTGAAGGAATACTTCCCGGAGTGAAGATTACTCTTTCCGGCAGTATGGATGTCGACGTTGACGTAGATATAAACGGCTCATATATCAGCAAACTTCTCAAAGATATGCTGCAAGGCGTATTTACTGATATGGATATGTCGAGTATGACGGGTAAAACAGAACTCATAACGATAAACTATGACAACGAGAATAAAGACGTATTCTTCAATGATATGTACAGCAAGTTGCTTTTGCCTTTGATACAGGAGCAAGTAACAAAAGCCGCCGGCAATATAGGTCTAATAGGTCAAATAGTCAGCGGAATAGCAAGTAGTTCGGAAATCAAGGATCAAGTACATTCGCTTGTCGGCAGATTTTTACCGCTTCCGAATATCGAAGATTTGACAGTCAACGTATCTTTGACTGACGGAAAACTTGCCAATATTTCGGCAATAGGATCCAATCCGGGAGGTGAAGAGGCTCTAGGTTTCGGTATCTATATCTTCAACAGAAAAACTGATGAAGTAGTAAGTTGGGAGAATCAAGCAACGAATATCTACTTCAATCCTAATCTCGGCGGAAATCTCATTGATATGTTTGAGACGAGAGCAAGAAAATACACGGGAACAAATTGGGAAAAAGAAAGTTGGCAGAATATTACGTGGACGCTTAAAGACAAAAATGTAAAACTTGCTGATTTCAGCGCCAATATTGCAGACTATGCGGACGGCGAATATATCTTTGTCGGAAGAGCTTGGGAAACGTCTATTGAAGTAAAAGTCACGTTGCATACTGCCGAGGTAGAATACGTCAAGGATATGCAAGTCAAGGCGATGAGAGATATACCTAATTACGTTACGGCAGTATTCACCGACGGAACGGAAAGACTTATCACCGGCGTAGAGATACTTTGCAACGGCAGAGTAAATGAACAAAATAATGCAAGCGTAACGCTTGGAGAAAAGTCGTGTGAATTTACTATCGACTTTGAAGAAGAGAATATCACTCTCGATAAGTTGGTACTCAACGCTTATGATTATCTTGACGTCATCAATTCGCTTGAGACAAGCGGAGTGATAAAAGTCAAAGTCAACGACTCATTCTATCGCAATTTGCCTGCGACCTATAACTTTGAGGCTATAAAGGCAATGACGAGACAGGAGTTGCAAAAGCCAAATAACTATGAAGTAGACGTACACGTAGGCGCAGGAACGCAATATGAGCGCGATATGGTGCTAACTGTTGAGTTTACGCCGTTTGATATCTACTATATTGAGTATAACGAACTCAATTATATCGAGACGGACTTCATTGAATACGCAAAGGGAGAATCCTTCCCTAACGAGATAACTGTCGTAGGTTACAATGGCAAAGAACAACTCAAATATACGGCAAAAGTAAGCGAGTGGGATATCTCCGGTGTGACGATTGACCTTAAGGGCGGACAGTATATGGCGTCTGCGGTTCTTAATGCCGGCGAGTATAACGAATGGAAGATGTACGGCATTGAAGTAGACGTATTACCTACGGATATCGTCGAATTGGCAGATTCCAACAAGTCTGTAGTATTTGATTGGAAGTACTATTTCTACGGTAACGTGCCATTAGACAGATGTTATCCGACGCTTCTCAAATTCAAGACTAGTGACGGTACTATCAAGAAAGACGTGCCTGTTACAATAGACGTATCGAGTATCTTTGCAGACGAAGCAACGGTGCGTAAGGCAATGGCAGAGGGAATGACCGTTACGTGTCCTGTATCCGTCGACGTTGAGAATGACGGCAAGTCGCTCTTAGAGACTACAATACAGGTAGTTTTGCCGTCAATCAAGATGTCTTTGATTGAGACGACGATCAATGTCGATTACAACGATTATATGAAGTACGGCAAGTCGGCGTTCTTTAGAGACAGCATTGAAATTATGCTTGGAGAAGACAAAGTTACGGCAAACGTCACTTGGTTTACTGACGAAGTAATATTCAACAAAGACGGTACTTATACCGCAATCGTATCTATCGTTGGCAAAGACGGTAACTACGAACAGAGTTGCAAGGTGACGGTGAATATCACCGGCGCCCCGACAACGAATACGGAGGAGGTGTAATATGACGACAAGAAAAAGAGTCATCTCTATAATCAGTATTATATCTTTGATATTGGTAATTACGGCGGGCGTACTGCTTTCCGTAGGAACTCCAAATAATGATTACGTCGGCAATAGCGTAAGGCTTTCCAACACCGACGTGACAATAAATGCAGGATCTTCCGTCAAGTCGAACGAATATCCTGCTGACGCAGTGGCTATATCCACTTCCGAAGAATTGCAAAAGTTTATCAGGGCAGAGGAAGGTTTTGACGGTGATTACGGTTATTTAACAGCCGATATTGCGCTCGATTGGACTGGCACGGGTTCTCAGCAAATTCTTGCAGAAGACAGAACATTAGACGGCAATGGTTGGACTTTGACGCTGTCCGATGCAGACGGCACAAAGGTAGTAGGATATGAAAATGCCGATTTTGTAGACCCATTGGGAAACGGCGCTGATCCTGAGGTCACTGATTCTAACGTGTTGACCTACGCTCCAAAGCGTAATTACGGTTTGTTGGTTGATTATAATCTCGGCACAATCAAGAATTTTAAATTCGTATATAATACAAGCGCCGATAACTGCAAGACTATCCAAAATTACGGAGATGGTAACAATACGGCGGCAATGTATTCCAATAACGTCGGAATTGTATGTGGTACTAATACTCAAACCGGCAGAATTGAGAATTGCGATTTGTCAGTAAGCGGAAAATTTTCTTTTTATTATAATAATGGAACGATTGATGATGTTGATACAAGAAAAAATCGTTTTGAAACATCTTGGGGCGCTATAGCAGGTCGAAATGGCGGAGTTATTACAAATATCACTGCAGAGTATGGTGATTTCACACTTGATTTAAATACAGTAGCGAAAAACAAACAAGAGGGCAGTTTTTGGAGCAGGAAAGGAACTAGCGCAAAAACTATGGCAGGCGGTATTGTAGGCAGAAATGCGCTGAGCACGGCAAGAATCACCAATATAGTTATAATAAGTAAGGCAGACACGACTTTTAGTCCAAAACTTCAATCGACAGCGGTAAACGTCGGTAGTAACGAAGGCGATACTAAGGCGGATAGATATGGCGAGTTTGGCGCCGTAGTCAGCGCAAATTCGGCGTATTCTCACGGTGTCGGGGAATCTGCGCCTGCGCAAGCTAAGGTTGATAATATCATTGTCAACTTAAATGTGGATCTTAATAATGCAAGTCATACTATGGGCTCAACGGTTTCTTCAAACGGCGTCGTATTCTGCGGCAAAGCAACAAATGTAACGGTATTTAATGACCAAATCAATACGGATAGCTGCGGTTGTGAACCGGGCAATTCCGCAGCGCAACACGAAGTTGGTTACGGCAACGTGGTTCATACAGACGAACACACTAATATTGCCGTCGGATTTGACAGCGTAGGAAATCAAGTCATTACCGTCACGCCAAAAGATCCCAATAATAAGAACATAATGCTTGGTGAGGTTTATTTCACTAAATATAGCGGTAAAAACGGAAACGACGGACTCGTGGATTCGAATAATTATGTCGGAGTGGGAAACAATGGGTCTACGTATATATATAACAAAGTTGAAGAAAGATACAATCAATATGATTTCAAGATTTTGCCTTATCAAACATCGTCTAATATGTATTGGGAAGTTTGCAGTTATGTTTATGACATTGCGACTATACGCAACGTAGGCTCGTCAGTGTATACTTATACTGGTGAAGATTTCTTGTTGAATCAACTAGGTTACACCACTTTGTCAGGTGAAAAGAGCGGCACAGTCAATCCCGAAGGTCTCAATGCAATAACGGCAGATGGAAAAGCCGTTAAATCGGGCAGACTACCGGGAGAATATACGTTTGTTTTGGCTGAAAAAGAGGCGGGACTTTCTTACGTAGATACTCAAAACAAAGTCGTTGCGTTTGTAGAAGAAGAGTCTTTTACGCAGTATTCTTTCAATGTTAATCTTGCAAAGATTACTCCGCTGAACGCAGATCTTATCGGCGAAAACTGGATGACGGAGCAACAGGATTTCACATTTGAACTTACAGGCGGAATAGAAGGCGCGGCAGACGGCTATCAATACGAAGTAGGCGGATCTTTGCCGACCCCTGTGTCCGGACTTGTTATGCAAAACAGACGAGACACCAATAGTGCGGGAAGAACTTATAAAATCGTGTTGACCAGCGACGGCGTAGTAGTCACCGAGCCTTATACTTATACTGTCAAAATTGACTTGACTGCGCCTACTGCGGAAATAACTCATTACGAGCACCCTGCCGACAGATATTATACTCACAACAAGATAACAATCGAGGCAGCAGACGGCGCCAGCGGCGTGGCAAGCATAGTGATGAATAGTTATGATGGGGATTCGACGACACCTACTCATTCTCACAATATTATGATTGAGGGAATAGATAACGGCGACGGCACCTATACTTGGAGATTCCAAGATACCGGTAGAAAGGAGATAGTTGTTACCGATAATGTAGGACATACTTCTACTATAGAGGTAAACGTAAAAATAGATACAACAATGCCGACTTTAACTGTAGATTCTTACTACTTTGTTGATGAAGAAGTAGAAAGCGGTACGGATACGGATGGCAATACGATTTATACTACCGTGCAGAAAAAGATGCCATACACCAACGGCACAGAGGGAGTTACTTCAGCGGTATACTTTGAGGCCAGCGCCACATTCGGCGAATCAGGCGGTGAAATTAGATATAGCCTTGACAATGGAAGCACGTGGGAAGTATACGACGATATAGTTACCGTCAAGTCGGAAAAATTCGTGAAGTTCAGAGCAGTATCTAATACTTACGATCACCCAGAAGACGATGTATATCCTTATCCCGATAGATATCCTCTTGTAGACAATTGGGGAAATCAGACTATGCACGTAGTAATAGATCTTCCTAAGGTTGCTATTACGCTTGAAGATCTCGTTATTGATAATGCTACAAAGACTTTTGACGGAACAAATACTTTCTTGGGCAATGTTACTGTAAAAGACGGCTTTGAGGAAGACAACAATATCAACGGTGAAGTACAAATCACCTCTGTCGTATATGCCGATGTCAATGCAAGCAATAGCGTAGCGCTTATAATAAGCGTATTCTGCACCGACGATACCAAGTTGATGGACAATCAAATCGAGGGCGCAGTAGGCAGCATCGAAAAGAAAGCCATTGACGTTACGATTGACGGAAAGACTAAGATATACGGAGTGTCTTTGCCTCAGTTGACATATACGCAAAGCGGTATGGTTGAAGGTTTTGAAGAGAGCGTAAATCTCTACGTTCAAAAGCCTGACGGTTACACTGGATCTTATGAACTGTTGCCGCAGACGGCTGACGGAGAGGGATATGTGATTGCAATTGTTGACGGAACGACCTTCGTCAATTACACTCTTGGCAACGTGACCGAGGGCAGACTTAAAGTCTCGCTCGCTCCAGTAGATAGATTGGTATACGAAAGAGGGCAGTTCACAGGTCTTGATCTCAACAATATCGCAGATCGTAATTTGGAAATCGGATTCATCCGCTCCAACGGCAACTATGAGAAACTCAACGTAACTTTCTACGCTCACGACTATTACTTTGACAGCAGCAATAATAATTTTGTCGACAACGGTTATACAAAGAAAGTTGACGACATTACCAAGGCTGGCGCAGGCTTCTTTAAGGTTGTGATATCCTTGCCTGAATATGACGTCAACGGCGAATTGCTTACCAACAAATACGTTATGGACGAGGATATAACGGAGTTTATGATAAAGATAATTGACTCTACTATCTTCGACGTTGAGGAAAAGCCGGAGCCTTCAGAACCCGCTGACGATAAGACAGAACAGGATGTTCCTGCAGTCAACAACGGTTCCAACGGTCAAGTAGGTATATATGATGATAATTCGGCAAATACCGACAGCACCGACATTGATATTGAGTCGGCTCAGCAAAAGAGAGATTATATTGCAATGATTTCTATCTTCTGCGCAGTGGCAATCACAATAGCCTTTGCAATAGGAGTGAGCAGAGCAATAGTAAAGAGAATCAGACGCTAGTCTAACAAATTCAATGAGAAGCGCTTGGGAATCTCCCGAGCGCTTTTTGACGTATAGAAGTTATCATATATTTTACTACGCTCAATGCGACAAAAAATATAATGTCATTGACGCTTGCGCGAGACTTACGCTTCGTTCTATAAGTTTGGATTGACGGTATAATGACAAACTTGTATAATACAGAAATAATATAATGTTAAATTGTCAACTATTTTATATAATTTGGTTGACAATTGTTTTGAATTTATATATAATTACACAGAAAAGAGGTGAAGAATGTCTTTAAAACAACAGGTATTGCAGCTTTTGGAAAACAGCAGAGGACAGGCGTTGTCAGGTCAGCAACTTGCCGAAGCGTTGGGAGTATCGCGCGCAAGCGTGTGGAAGAGCGTGAAAGGCTTGCAGTCCGAAGGGTACCAAATAGTTGCCACTACCAATAAGGGATATATTTTACAGGAGTCAAATGACATTTTATCCGAGCAAAGTTTGCGTGCGTGTCTATCGTCTGAGTATGATGGTATTGACGTGTTTGCGCTTAAGACTTCCGCATCAACAAATGCGGAGGCTATGACGAGGCTAATGAGTGGAAATCTTAAGCACGGTACTCTTATTGTTGCAGATGAGCAGACCAACGGCAGGGGACGTATGGGCAAGACATTTTTTTCGCCCAAGAAAGGAATATATATGAGTGTAAGTCTTTGCAAAAGCGTGGAAAATATGCAAGACGTGATGGTAATCACTCCTGCGGCGGCTGTTGCAGTTCAAAGAAGCATATCAAAACTCACAGGCATTGACGTGAAAATCAAATGGGTCAACGATATATATATAGATAAGAAAAAACTGTGCGGTATTCTTACTCAAGCGGACATAGATTTTGAAAGCGGAAAGGCAGGGACGTTTATAGTTGGCATAGGTATCAATTTTGTCGAGCAGGATTTTCCCGACGATATCAAAGACAGAGCTTGCGCGCTTTTTGAGGGACAGCCTACCATCACGAGATCGCAACTTATTGCCGAGATATACGGCAATTTAATGACTCTGACAGATAATTTAAGCGACAGAGAATTTATGAAAGAATACAAAGAACATTCTATGGTCGTAGGCAAGGAAATAAGTTATGCGATAAATTGCGAGGAAAAAAGAGGCAAGGTAATTGATATAGATAACGACGGTGGACTTGTTATACAAGAGGGGGATAAGACACGCAAGTTGACTTGCGGAGAAATATCTATTAGGAGCGCAGAAAATGAATGGATCTGACGAGTGGCAAAAAGAAGACGAGCAAGCAAACGACTTGCAAAACGACCAATCTATCAAAGATGTCGAAAAAAATCCGCATATTGACAGCGGCGTTGTCATTGACGTAAAAAAGGCAAGAGAGGATCACGACAAGCGTCGTAAATATATTCTTGGCATAGCAACATCGGGACTGTTTATAGCGCTAATGATAATCAGCGCATTTATATCCATACCGATAGGAACGATAAAAATAACGTTACAATTCTTGATTACGAATATTTGCTGTTTGATACTTGGCAAAAAATGGGGCACAATTTCCGTATTGCTTTATCTTTTGTTGGGACTTTTCGGCTTGCCGATCTTTTCTGACGGCGGCGGATTTGCGTATGTGCTCAAGCCATCGTTTGGATTTTTGATAGGTATGCTCGTAGGCGGTTTTTTTGCCGCGTGGTTTAGAGAAAAAGTTGGGAAAAACAACTTCTTGACATATCTATGGGCTTCGCTTATCGATTTGTTGATATTAGATATTATAGGAGTTGCTTACGGCGCGGGAATTATATACGGATATATGCACCTTTCTACAGCGGTTTGGGATTTCCTTATGATAATGCTCATACCTTTTATTCCTATTGATATTGCAAAATGCGTAATATGCGCGCTTATATGTCCAAGGTTGAGTAAATATAGAAAACTTTGAGGTTGCTGTTTGGCAAGAATGAAATCTATATAAATCTAAAATATATTTTTCGACAATACTGCATTAAATTCAAACCGTCGTACACCAAGTACGACGGTTTTTGCAAATACCGTCTTAAAAAATCTGTTATTTTATTGCTCATCTTTGATTCATTATAGACAATCCATATAATATTGTGATATAATCGAAGACGAGGTGTATTTAAAAATGAGATACGCGGAGTTTTCCAACGGAACCAAGATATTAGACGGCGAAAATGTAATTGCAGACTTGCATATTCTTTTCAGCGGTCTCGGCGCATCGCGTATTATGATAATAGGCGATAGGGAGTTGATGGCGGAAGGCTATCTTGACAAGGTCAAGGAGCGCGTGTTGGCAGGCGGCAGCGGAATTGCAGTCGGAGCAGTATATTTGGGCGAAGATACGTTGGACAGCGAAAGCGCGCTGAAAGACTTGTACTTTGTCTATATGTCCAACGGTTGCGACGGCATCGTTGTCTGCGGAAGCGGAAAACTTGTGGACTATGCCAAACTTTTGCGGCTTGCAGTAAGCACTCAAGTAAAGGATATAAAGAAATTTTTTAATAATTCCTCTATTGGTCGTAAGGTAGTAGACGTGCCGCTCATTACTATACCGAGCAAGTTGGGCGTAGGGAGCGAGTGCAACGCCTTGGCTGTATATTACGACAGCAAAAAGAAGATTAGCCGCAATATTTTCAATGAATTGCTTTCGCCGGATTACTGTGTTATGGACGGCAATATAATCTCGTCGTCGTCAAAGAGTTCGATGGCGTACGGAGTGTTGAGTACGCTCGGTAAGGCGATTGACGGCTTTATAGCGGTACATTATGCAAGAGTTGGAATTGCAATAAAGAAAGTCGAAACGCACGCAGTCGGCAGGATTTTCAGCAAAGTAGCGTTGACAAATCTAAAAGTAAAAGCGCTGGATATGCTTTTTTCTGACGATGAAGAAAAGACTGTTGGTTTTGCGCTCGACGGAGCTTATCTTTCAAAGGGACTTGACAGCAACGGTATGGGAATGATTTATTCGCTTGCGTTGGCTATAAGCGACGTAAAAGGCGTCAGTTATTCAAGATGTCTGCCGCTTGCGATAAAAGCTTCGCTCAAATATAATCTGCGAGTATGCCAAGAAAAGTATTCCGAGGCGCTATGGTCGTTTGTGGGTTGGCGCGAATACTCCGAATATCCTCAGGAGCAAGAGGAAAGAGCAAAAGGATTTGTGTGTTGCGTAGAAGAGTTTGTCGATGAAGTTATAGACAAGTATATCAAAGATTATCATCCAATAATTCTGACGGAAGACGATAGGCAGGATATTGCGGTCAATCTTTCGTATAATCCGCATATGCTCAACAATCCGCGCTATTTTGATCCTATAGCGATAAAGGCGGTGTTGAAATGAGAGGGCAATATAATTTTGAGAGCGATATAAAATTTTTGACGGGCAAAGGAGCGTTGCGTAACAGTACGGTCACTTTGAGCAATATGGGATGCCGTCGTTTTATGCTGATTTGCGACGAAAGGAGCGCAAAGAGCGGATGTCTCAAGAGTTTGTTGCGGCGTGTGGATAAAAAACTTAATATCGTAGCGCAATATAGGAAGGTCAAAGAGAAGGCGTGTGCAGAAGATTGCGACAAAGCATTGAGATTGTATAAGGAAAAGGATTGCGACAGTATACTCGCATTGGGAGATAAGAGCGCGATTTATGTTGCTAAAGCCGTTAAAATTATGCTGAAGGACGGAGTATCGTTTATGTCTAATTATCTTGATTGCGCCGTCAATAATATTTCGTCTAATTCTATTCCGCTTACTGTAGTCCCCACATATTTATCGTCCGGTATTGAGGCAAGCAATATTGTGAGAGTTTGGAACGAAGATGATAAAATAATTCAACTTGATACGCCGTTTGCGCAGACCAATGTGCTTGTGCTTGATCCTTCTATGTGTACGCTCATCGGCAGAAAGCGCATTGCTTCGACGGGACTCAACGCTTTGGCAATGGCAATTTCGTCTTTGATTTCACGTAAGAAGGTCAATCCTATGACCAAGGTTTATGCGCTGGATGCAATAACGCTTACCACCGATAATTTTGAGCAGTGCTTGCTGTATTCAGGTATACGAAAGTATAGATTTAACTTGGCTTTTGCTACGGTTTTGGCAGGCTGCGCTTATTGGTCTTCGCCAAATGATTTGTTGACGGCGCTTGCCGATTTGATTTGCGATATAAGCGGAGCGGACTATCGAGACGTATTTAATATTCTTTTTGCCAAAGTTGTGGAAAAAATAGATTTTAAATGGAATTTTGATACATATGCGCTTGTAAATCTTATAGGCAATAATCAATATATCAAAGTCCAAGACGGCAAAAAGGGCGGAGAAATAATCAAGGACTGTGTAAATAATTATTATGCAGAATTAAAAAAATACGTCAATTATCCGTTGAAACTCAAAGATTTGGGCATTGACGACTTGATGATTTCCAAGATTTATGACGCATTCACAAAAGACGGCAATGCCGAAAAAGAAGACCTTGCAGACAAATTTTTAAAAGACGAATAGAGTATGGAAAGCAAAATCAATTACCAACTTCAACTTGATGAAATTATCAGATGTCTCGACGGAAAGAAGCCGAGGCTTCTCCTTCATTCTTGTTGCGCGCCTTGCAGTAGTTATTGCATTGAATATCTCAAAGATTTTTTTGATATCACTTTGTTTTTTTACAATCCTAATATTTCAAGCGCGCAAGAATGGGAAAAACGGATGGGAGAACTAAGACGGCTTGTCAAAAAAATGTGTCTCGATTTTGACATAGTCTGTCCGCCGTATGACCCAAGCGAGTTCTTAGACAAAGTTAAAGGTTTTGAGCATTGTTCCGAAGGGGGAGATAGATGTAGTATTTGTTACGCATTGAGATTGCAAAAAGCCTGCGACTTTGCAGAAGACAACGGCTTTGAGTATTACTGCTCGACGCTTTCCATAAGTCCGCATAAGAACGCGCAAAAACTAAACTCCATAGGCGAAGCCCTCGCTAATGGCAAAAACGTAAAACATCTCCCCAACGATTTTAAGAAAAAGGGCGGATATCTCCGCTCGATAGAATTGTCAAAAGAGCACAACTTGTATCGTCAGGACTTTTGCGGTTGTATTTATTCGCAGCGGTCAGAGTGACAAAGATATACTCTTTGACTTTGTTACTCTTCGCGCGGTTTTATGTGTTCAATACTTAACTTGCGCTAAAATTTTGAATGTTTTATAAATATTATCTGCCATATTGTCGATTGTTATTATGACTGAAGTTTAAGCGTAACGGAAAAATCCCAAATTATAAAAACTAACACGCAAGATTACTTGCGTGTTATTCATTTATCCAATTAAAATTCTAATTTAATTCCAATTTTTCACAATTCCAAAAAAAGTATACTTTTACTGACTGCCTGCGAAAAGGCGTATTTTTTCAATTACATTATACT
>WSNH01000206.1 GCA_013316135.1 Clostridia bacterium | reverse complement strand
TAATAGAATAGGCAATATTGAAAAGAGGCTAATTATGAAAACTTTGGGATATTACAACGGAAAATATGGCGAAATAGAAGATATGCAAATACCTATGTTGGACAGGGTATGCTGTTTTGGCGACGGAGTATATGACGTGACTTATACGCGTAATTACAAAATATTTACGCTCGACGAACATATCGACAGATTTTTTGAAAGCGCAAGACTGTTAGATATACGTATACCTCACGACAAGGCAGGAATGAAATATCTCCTGCAAGAGATGGTCAATAAGTGCGACGAAGGCAATCTTGTGATATGTTGGCAAGCCACGCGCGGGACGGCAATTCGCAATCATACTTATCCCGACGATATGTTTGCCAATATTTGGATTACGATTCGTCCTTGCGACAAAGTAGACCTGATTACTGTCGAAGATACGAGATTTTTGCATTGCAATATAAAGACGCTCAATCTCATACCGAGCGTAATGGCGTCGCAGAAAGCTATGCGCGCCGGCGCTCACGAAGCGTTGTTCCATCGGGGGGATAGGGTTACGGAGTGCGCTCACAGTAATGTACATATCATAAAAGACGGTACGTTGATTACACCTCCTGCCGATTGTTATATATTAAAAGGCGTTGCAAGAGACCATTTGATAAAGGCTTGCCAAAATCTTGGTATTCCGGTGCGTATCGAGCCGTTCAGTTTGCAAGATATCTTTGACGCAGACGAAGTTATTATTACAAGTTCGGGATCGCTGTGTCTACGGGTGGGGCAAGTCGACGGTGTGTCTGTCGGCGGGAAGGCAGAAGATTTGATAAAGAAGTTGCAGGACTATCTGTTAGACGAATTTAATAGGGCGACGGAGTAAATTTTGCAGGATTATAATAATTTGACGGATAGGACATACGTTGAGATAGACGTCGAGGCGTTGAGGCATAATATCATAATTGCAAGAGACAAGGTGGGGAATGACGTAAAAATTATGTGCCTTGTTAAAGCAAACGCTTACGGTCACGGCGCTACCGCGGTGACAAAGTATTTTCAAGACTTGATTGATTTTCTCGGCGTCGCGACTATCGACGAAGGGATAGAACTGAGGCAAAACGGCGTAGATCTTCCAATACTCATAGTGGGAGATATTGCAAAAAGCAGATTTAAAGACGCAATAGATTACGATATAGAAGTCACGGTACACTCATTGGAATGCGCGCTTTTGCTAAATGATTTTTGTGAGTCTGAAGCAAGGCTAGCCAAAGTACATATAGCGGTAGATACCGGTATGGGGCGCATAGGATTTTTACCTGAAGAGGTAAATCAAGCTGTCGAAGTTTGCCGTCTTGGCAATTTGGAGATAAAGGGGATATTTACGCATTTTGCAAAAGCCGACGAGGTCGACAAGTCGTATACTTTTATGCAGAAGAGGCTCTTTGACGATTTTGTAGATAGGCTTATGAGAGAAGGCGCGGTCGTTGGTTTGCGCCACGTTGCCAACAGCGCAAGTATATTGGACGTTGAGGATTGCAATTGCGATATGGTACGTATGGGAGTGATGACTTACGGATTAAGTCCGTCATCCGACGTTAAATGCAAAGATTTAAGACCTGCAATGAGTTGGTATTCGCATATAGCGCATATCAAGACTCTTCCAAAAGGCCGTCGAATAAGTTATGGCGGAGACTATATCACTCGTGACGACACAGTCGTTGCGACCGTTGCAGTGGGTTACGGCGACGGATATCCAAGATTATTGTCAGACAAGAGTTGCGTACTTGTGAAAGGAGAAAGAGCGCCCGTTATAGGACGCGTCTGTATGGATCAAATGATGATAGATATCACGCATATAAAAGGCGTTAATGTCGGAGATAAGGTCACGCTTATGGGAAAAGATGGAAATCAAATTATTTTCGCAGAAGAATTAGCAGACCTTGCCGGTACGATAAATTATGAGATAGTATGCGGCATTGCGCCGAGAGTGCCGCGAGTATACGTAAACGCATTGCTATAAGCGCAATCATAAATAATACTCATAGAGTTAATATCTCTTTTTCCCGAATTTAAGTCTAATAAGTATTTGAGTAGTTATTATCGAAGCAAACAATGTGGTTAATGCAGCAGCCATATCCAATAAAACGACCATCAAAATATCTTCTATAAAATAATTTACAAGGCATATGGCGGGAATGCAAAAAAGTGCGCTAATAAACAACGTCGCAATAGACCAAACTTTGTTGGCAAAGTACCATACTTTTTCGTCAGATGTACTTCTTATAGTTCTATATCCGAATATAGAATTAGGATTTGGCTTTGCAATAAGCATTATTATTGCAATTATAGAAAATAGCGTAGGTAGAAGCAATCCCATTA
>WSNH01000205.1 GCA_013316135.1 Clostridia bacterium | reverse complement strand
GAATACTATACTGACAACAACGGCGCGCTAGGCGATTTGATAGACAAGTCAAAGATAGCGGTAATACCCGGTCAAATGACATTATATTTGACTCAATCAGCAAACAGCGCTGTCGACAAATACCTATCTCCCGTATCCGGCAAAAGTACGACTATCGTCTTCCCCTCATTCTCGGGACGTTTTGCAAGTTGAATTGCAGCATAAGCGGCAGCGCCCGAAGAAATACCAACAAGTATGCCTTCGCTCTTACCTATTAATTTACCTACAGCAAATGCGTCGTCGTCAGACACGGCAATTATTTCGTCATAAACTTTTGTATTAAGAACTTTGGGTACAAAGCCTGCGCCAATACCTTGAATTTTATGCGCGCCGGCAACACCTGTGGACAGCACTGCGGAAGTAGCCGGTTCAACTGCAACGACTTTGACCGCAGGATTTTTAGACTTAAGATATTCGCCCACGCCGGTAATAGTACCGCCTGTGCCTACGCCTGCGACGAAAATATCCACTTTGCCGTCCGTATCCTCAAAAATCTCCGGACCGGTACTTTCCCTGTGCGCCTGCGAATTGGCAGGGTTGTCAAACTGCCCCGCAATGAAACTATTGGGTATCTCCTTGGCAAGTTCTTCAGCCTTGGCAATTGCCCCTTTCATTCCCTTTGCGCCGTCAGAAAGCACGAGTTGAGCGCCATAAGCCTTCATTATCTGTCTGCGCTCTACAGACATGGTCTCGGGCATAACGATGATAATCTTATATCCTCTTGCTGCCGCAACTGACGCAAGTCCTATGCCTGTATTTCCCGAAGTCGGCTCGATGATGACAGAGTCGGCGTTAAGTCTGCCGGACTTTTCAGCCTCGTCAATCATTGCCTTAGCCACTCTGTCTTTTACCGAGCCTGCCGGATTGAAGTATTCTAATTTTGCTACTATCTTTGCTTTGAGTGCATATTGTTTTTCTATATGCGTCAACTCCAAAAGCGGTGTTCTTCCTATAAGTTGGTCTGCTTGATTATATATCTTTGACACGGTTGATTCCTCCAAAATTATTTTACTGCCGCAAATCCTTTCTCAAGGTCTGCGATAATATCGTCTATATGCTCCGTACCTATCGACAAGCGAATGGTATTTTGCTTGATACCTTGTTCGGCGAGTTCTTTGTCGTTGAGTTGGCTGTGCGTGGTAGTCGCAGGGTGAATGACAAGGCTCTTGACGTCTGCGACGTTGGCAAGCAATGAGAATATCTCAAGACTGTCAATAAACTTGTGCGCTTCCGCCGCTCTGCCCTTTATCTCAAAGGTAAAGATAGATCCGCCGCCATTTGGGAAATACTTTTCATAAAGCGCGCGGTCCGGATGACCATTAAGAGACGGATGGTTGACTTTTTCTACTTTGTCGTGCTTGGATAGATATTCTATAACTTTCTTGGTATTTTCCGCGTGACGCTCAAGTCTCAAAGACAGAGTCTCTATGCCTTGCAAAAGCAGGAATGCCGCAAACGGCGAAATAGTTGCGCCGGTGTCGCGAAGAAGCACCGCTCTGATATATGTCACAAACGCAGCGGCTCCAACTGCTTTTACAAAAGATATATTATGATAGGAAGGATTCGGATCGGCAATTGCGGGATACTTACCCGATTTTGTCCAATCAAATTTGCCGCTATCTACGATTACGCCGCCAAGCGTAGTGCCGTGACCGCCGATAAACTTCGTCGCAGAGTGTACTACTATATCTGCGCCGTGCTCTATAGGACGGATGAAATACGGAGTAGCGAACGTATTGTCTACTACCAGCGGCAATCCGTACTTGTGCGCAAGTTCCGCAAGCGCGTCAATGTCGGGAATATCGCTGTTGGGATTGCCAAGCGTCTCGATATAGATTGCTCTCGTATTCTTCTGAATTGCCGCCTCAACCTCTTTGAGATTGTGAATATCTACAAAAGTAGTCGTAATCCCAAAGTTGGTCAGCGTATGCGCAAGAAGATTGTAACTTCCGCCGTATATAGTCTTTTGCGATACGAAGTGACCTCCGTTTTGTCCCAACGCTTGAAGCGTATACGTAATAGCCGCCGCGCCGGAAGCCAACGCCAACGCTGCCACGCCGCCCTCCAGAGCGGCAATTCTTTTCTCTAACACATCTTGTGTAGAATTGGTCAAGCGACCGTATATATTGCCCGCTTCGGCAAGTTCAAACCGAGCCGCAGCGTGAGCGGAATTTTTAAAAACATAAGAAGTAGTTGCATATATCGGCACTGCTCTCGCGTCAGTTGCCGGATCGGGTTGTTCTTGACCTACGTGAAGTTGAAGCGTTTCGAATTTATATTTATTAGACATTATTTATCTCCTTTTGATTTATATTGTAATGATTATTATATAGG
>WSNH01000204.1 GCA_013316135.1 Clostridia bacterium | reverse complement strand
AAAACATATTATAATGTTTATTATGAATATTCTGATGAAAATGGAATGCACTATTCAGGAGTTATTTTAGTTTTAACGACAGATGAAGAATACGCTAAATCACTAATAGGTAATGAAGTCGAAATTTATATAGATGGCAAAGGGAATAGTATTTTAGTTTCCGAAGTTGAAAATTTTGATGTTAACCGTCATAAAAACTGGTGTATAATAATCGGCGCAATTATAGCGGCTTATACGGTGGTTTGGATCGCTTTGGTCATTCGCTCTAATATAATAAGTGTTCCTAAAAACAGAAGTAGAAAAGAAAAAACAAAATAACCATTTGCAGGAGTACATCATGGAAAAACTAACTTCCACAAAGAAGAAAATTGTCATCATAAGCAGTATAAGCGTGGCATTGGTTGCAGTTGCCATTATATTTCTCGTGCTTGGATTGACTGTGTGGCGCAAGAAAGAGCCGCAAAAGACCACTGTCGAATGGCTAAATGACTTTTCGGCGTGCTTGACTTTTGATAAAGACAATGCGAATCAGAAATTTGAAAAGAAAATTCTCATAACAGAGTCCGAGATCATTGTGGCGGATTATTATGCTTTAGTGGAAGTATATACACAAACGCAAGGAACGGTCGGACATATTCAAATTATTGAAAAATTTCCGAGTCTTAACACGGAAGAATTCGATACATACGATGAGTATTATTTTATCGACAATACGATGTATATGCGGCGAGATGCCGATGGCGAAAGCGTCAATACGAAATTTGCCTCGACGTGGGAAGCGTTTTGGGAAATCCCGAATGATATATTCGGCGATTATACTTTTGAAGAAAGCAATTTTACCGCTATGAAAATCGAAAATGCGAAGAACAATGCGACATTGTATCTCGGTTTGCGCGGAACTATACAGAACTAATTCAAACGGTAAGAGAGTTTCGCGATTTGGGCGTGCCGATTATTTTTGAGAAAGAGAATATCAACACGCTTGATCCCAAGTGTGGATTGATACTATCCGTTATGGCAAGTCTTGCCGAAGAAGAATTAAACTCTATGAGCAGAAACCAAAAATGGGCGGCACGAAAACGGTTCGCCGAAGGTAGTGTGGAAGTATCCAAGGTTTACGGCTATGACTATATAAATAAAAAGCTGGTTATAAATCCCGATGAGGCGAGAGTTGTAAAAAGAATTTATGATCTTTATTTGCACGGAAACGGACTTGAGCGGATAGCAAAAATTCTTCACTCCGAAGGCATTCCAGCCTAAACCGATAAAAGAATGCGCACTTAAAAAGGCGTTTTTAAAGGCTTTGAACGGTCTGTTGGAGAATAGGGGAAACATACTCGATCGGTTGTATTTGACCGCTATGTCGCAAATGTCGGACTCGTGCGAACGCGATATAGTTGAGATAGATAAAGAGATTCAGCGGCGGCAAACCGATATAGTAAACTTGTTACTTGCAAAGAACGGTGGCGAATTGTCCGAAAATGAATATGCCGAACAATTACGTAAACTGCAGATTCAAATAGATGAGCTCAATCTCAAGAAAGGTGAAACGCTTACAGAGCAAAGTAACGTGCAACTTATCGAACATAGAACGGCAGCGGTTAAAGAATTGCTTCATACGGGTAAGATACTTGACGAGTTTGACAGCGTTATATTTAAGACCTTGGTCAGACGGATAATTGTGCTGAATAAAAAAGAAATAGAGTTAGAATTCGAATGCGGCATTAAAGTGAAACAGAAATTGGACTAAAACAAAAACACTCCTTATTGTGCAATGAGTGCGAAAACCCCTTATTGTACAATTACCTGCCAGCAAAGAAGTGAAAAGTTCAATCCCTTAATGCCCCGCGCGTTGCACAACAAAAAGGGTATCTCGACCGTAAATGCGGCGTAGATACCTTTTTTTGCAATAAAAAACACACGCAACGGCGTTACGAACGCCCTTTTGCGTGTGTCTTGGTGGTGGACAGGATTTTTATGTAGGTGAACACGTTTTATACTATATATAGTTATCGTGTAGAAATCATATACAATATATATTTTCTTTTACAGAGATGATATATAAGCTGAATTGACAATATGTCTTAATTGCGTTATAATGTATTCGAGCAAAGGAGAATTAGCATAATGAGAACTACGCAATTACTTATATTGGGAAACGGCTTTGATTTGCACTGCGGTCTGAAATCGAGCTATGCAGATTTTTTTAGAACTTCTATACTTAATCAAATTGGTGAGCATTTTGGTCTTGCGCAGATGCAACAGGGGGTTTCTGGTTTTTGGGAAGGTTTATTATTGGAGTATTATAAAGCATTTGGTAATCAAGACTACGGATGGTGTGATATTGAAAGGATTATCAAAGATACGCTTTGGTA
>WSNH01000203.1 GCA_013316135.1 Clostridia bacterium | reverse complement strand
GAATATATAAGGTTCTTAAATTTTTCATCTTGATTATAATAACCAAAATATATATACTTTGTGGACTTATCCAAAGACATAGGCAAATTTTGTGCATAGTTGCTTACAATTTCGCTCAATTTTTGTCTATCGTAAGGAACGTACAAAACTTTTGTGGACAATCTGCATATCAAATCGCTAATATTGTCGTTCAATTGATACTTATACGTCTTTGACAAAGCCGTCAACTTGGCGCTTTCATAAGCGTACTTTGCAAAATCCGTAGACCTTACCTGTTCTATAATGCTTTTCAAAGCATTGACTTCATTATCGTAAGCAATCACACAGTACACATTCTTACTCTCTCCCGGATTGAGCGAAATCTCACCAACAAAGCCAAGACAAGGATTGAGCACATCTCCGATAGACGCTCCATAAATTTTTTTGTCTTTTAATATATTTGGGCTGTCAAAGCCACCTTCTCTTCCTATGAAATTAGCCAAATTGCTTTCATACTTCAGATTTTCCACGCCGAGCACAGACAATGACGCGTAACAATCGCCGTGAAAACTTCTTGCAGTACGCTTTGCAATAAGCGAATCCAACCTTTCGTCATAAGACGTAGAGACAAACATATCGTTGAACGCCGGATGCGATACCATTCCTCCGAAGTCATTAAGAGCAAGTTCACCGCAAAATCCGCAGGCATATTTTTTAACCGTATTTCCTTTATTTGCAACGGTAATCTTCCGCACTTCACAATTTAAGTGTTGAGGTATAAATATACTCATCTGACAGTTTTTATCCAAATTGACATACTTACTTTCAAAAGGCGAAAAATCATATTGACATTTGTGCTTATGCATAGGCGCATAAGTGGGACAATAAAGTTCTTTGCCATCACTAATATAAAAGAACGAGCCTTTGTTATCATATATATCTGCGCTAAATTTATCTACATATTTGCCTTTAGCAAATGAATATCCTCCTCCGTGAGAATTGCATACTACGCTATAATGTCCATTAGTTAGCGCGTTTACGATAGGGAATCCGCTACATTCGCCAATTCTGGAATAACAGTTGACTGTCTTTGCGTCATATACCGCGTCAAATTTCTTGGTAGCCTTGCTCTTTGATGTCGGCAGTTTTTCTTCAAGCATCATTTTGCCGCCCGACATTGCGTGATCACCCATAAACAACTTGACCAAATAGTCGTCATAAAGCGTATTGACCACCGAGCAAAGAAGCATTCCTTGATGGTGAGACATCAAAGTCGCGACAATGTTTGTCCCATTTGTAAAATCTATAGCCTCATACATACCAAGAGTGGTTTTCATTCCCATATCGGCAAGTTTTTTGAGATTTTTAATGGCCTTCACTGGAGTGTATTTTAAAGTAAGCGCAGAAGAATAAGGAGATATAACGCACCTATCTTTTGTCGCATTGAGGCTTATGCTACTTACGCCAAACGCCGAATACTTATAACTGTTTTCGTCATTAAACTCAAAATAACAACTTTCGCTTATGCCCCATACGTCTCCGCACTTTGATTTGATCATAATATCTATGATATTACGACAACTTCTTGTCAAAAGACTGCCTTTGCAATCGCTTAAGAAAATCTGCGGCATCAAGTACTCAAACGCCGTACCCGACCAAGACACCAACGTATTACCCTTGAGTTTAATTATATTTCTCGCCAAGCCGTTGAAGTATGCGGTATTTCCTTTGATACACGAAGCAATATAGCAAAGAGTCCTTGCTTCTGAAGCCAACATATCATAATGTCCTTCATACTTGTTTTGCTCTTTGTTATATCCGATATAAAACTTGCCTTTTGAGTTGTCAAACAGCGCGTCAAAATTGCAATCGTCAATAATTTGGGAAACTCTTGCATATAAAGTATTGTCTACGTCCTTGACAAAAGACTTGACTATGATAAGACAGGCGACAAAATTTCCGCTGTCTACGCTTGATACAAAATATGGACTAAGCGGTTTTTGCGTGGCAAGACTGTACCAATTATACAAATGCCCTTCAAACTTATCCAAACTTTCTATAATTTCTATTTGTTCTTTGAGTTTGTCAACAGCGGTCTCTTGCGATATCCTATCCAACTTATGGGAACAAATTATTGACAACAGCGCAAAGCCGATATTAGTCGGCGAGGTAAAAGAATTTGCGCCGCGCTTGGGAAATACTTGATAATTGTCGCATATCAGACGTTTTTCTTGCATATTTCTTTCAAAATATTGCAAAGTATCTTTTGCTAAATTACGCAAAAATTCCTCGTCAGACTGACTTAGACTTTTTGTATTATCTCTTTTGATACCCAAAACATAAATTGACAAAATAAATACTACGAATATAGCAATATATGATAAAAATACTATATTATTAAAATAT
>WSNH01000202.1 GCA_013316135.1 Clostridia bacterium | reverse complement strand
CGGAATCTATAGCGCAAAAGATAATACAAAGAAATCCAAATAAGGAAGAATACGTGTGCGCGGCGGGAATAAGTCCGTCGGGATCTATTCATATAGGCAACTTCAGAGACATTGCCACGAGTTATTTTGTTGCCAGATCGATTCGCAAGATGGGAAAAAAGGCAAAGTTACTTTTCTCTTGGGACGAATTCGACAGAATGAGAAAAGTGCCGGTAAATGTTGCGAAAGTAAACGACGATATGGAAAAGTATATCGGCTGTCCTTATGTCGACGTACCAAATCCCTTTCCAAACAGTGACGCCAAGAACTATGCGGAGTATTTTGAAAAAGAATTCGAGACTTCTCTTCAAAAGTTTGGCATACAGATGGAATTCCGTCATCAAGCCGAAATGTATAGATCTGGCAAATACAAAGATTACGTTTTGCTTGCTCTCAAGAAGAGAGGAGAGATATTCGACATTATAGATTCTCACCGTACGCAAGACGCGCAGGAGGGAGAGCGCGAGGCTTATTATCCCGTCAGCATTTACTGTCCGAAGTGCGGAAGAGATACGACCAAGATAGATAGTCTTTCGGATGATTGTACTAAGGCGGAGTATAGTTGCAAATGCGGTTTTTCGGGACATTTTGATTTTACAAAAGACTTCAACTGCAAACTCGCTTGGAAAATAGATTGGCCGATGCGATGGTGTTATGAGGGTGTTGACTTCGAGCCGGGCGGAAAGGATCACGCAAGTATCAACGGAAGTTACGATACCTCAAAGCATATTTCCAAACAGATATTCGGTTATGACGCTCCTATATTCCAAGGGTATGAGTTTATAGGAATAAGCGACGCCGGCTCGGCGACTGGCAAGATGAGCGGATCGAGCGGTCTCAATCTCACTCCGGAGACTCTTCTGAAGTTGTACCAACCCGAAGTATTGTTGTGGCTATATTCTCGCAACGAACCTCTCAAGGCATTTAATTTTTGTCTTGACGACGGTATATTGAGACAGTATTTTGAGTTTGACAAGATGTACAACGATGTCAAAAACGGCACTGCCGACGAAAAGACAAAGGCAATTATGGACCTTGTTACTGTTGAAGGCAGAGAACTTTCTCCGGTGCCAATGGGACTGATAGTTCAACTTGGCTCTGTCGTCAACTTCAATCTTAAGATGCTTGAGATTGTATTTGAAAAGATTGGTACGCCTTTTAAATACGAAGAGTTTAAGGACAGATTGGAAAGAGCCAAGTATTGGCTTGAAAAGTGTTCGCCAAAGGATATGAATAAATTGCGTACGACGCGTAATTGGGACGTGTACAATACTCTTAACGAGCAGGAAAAGCAAGAGATTTCGCAATTGTACGATTATCTCAAAAATTCTACTTATGATCTTGGCGAATTACAGACGGAGTTGTACGCCATTCCCAAGAGAGTACGCGGACTTACGACGGAAGATAAAGAACTCAAGGCTTGTCAAGGCGCTTTCTTCAAAAACGTCTATAGGCTGTTGATAGATAAAGAGAAGGGACCGAGATTATATCTCTTCCTATACGCTATTGACTCGGCAAACTATCTGCCGCTGCTAGATTTCTCCTATCCGAAGACAAAGGAAGAAGAGGATGCGGAGAAAATCTTGGAAGAAGTCGTAGAAGATAGCAAAGTTCAATATGGCGAACCCGATCCCATTGCACCTATCAAGCAGGAAATCGAACTTGCGGACTTTGAAAAAGTCGATATGAGAGTATGCAAAATACTAAAGTGCCAAGAGATTCGCAAGTCGCACAATTGCTACAAATTGACGCTTTTTGACGGAGAAGGCGAAAGGGTGATAGTATCGTCGATCAAGCATTATTACACCCCCGAGCAACTGATAGGTAGGAAGATACTCGTCGTTGCAAATCTCAAACCTGTGAGAATTACCGGAGTGACGAGCAACGGTATGCTTGTCGCCGCCACAAACAATGCTTGCGGCTGTCAAGTGATATTCGTCGACGATATCGTACCGGAGGGTACTGCGATAAAATAAATCTAAATACTTAAGAGAACAAATCGGATAGAGGTCGACTAATCGGTCATTGGAGGGATAAATTATTATCACTGCAGTTACTTGGAATGATTTTGTTCAATTGAGCCAACGGTTATTCGGTTGGCTTAGCAAAGACGCCGTCACAGGACTGCTTATTATGCTGTCTATCTTGATGGCGTTGCTTCTTGTCTTTTTAGTATGGGAATTTGCCGGTGATATACGCGGCGGAAATGCAGAAGAAGACCGAGAGGAAAGCGAGGCGCAAGAGAGCGACGGCGCGGAAGAGAGACCGCGTATCGAGTTGTTGCCCGTATATACGGTCTCGAATGAAATGAGCATCGAAGAAGACGCCGACTCTTCGCAGGATAGTCAAGCGCAATTATCC
>WSNH01000201.1 GCA_013316135.1 Clostridia bacterium | reverse complement strand
TATATATAATGTATATATTAGATAATGCGGAGGGTGTATAGCAAAATGAAATTCAGAATACTTGAGATACTTAAAGAGCAAGGAAAGAGTAAGTATTGGCTTTATATAAGGCTTGGAATGAGTTATCAAAATTTCAATAATCTAGTGGAAAATAGGACTAAAAGCGTCAAGTTTGAAAATCTTAAAGCATTGTGCGATATACTTGAGTGTACGCCTAATGACCTGTTTGAAGAGTATCACAAATAAATTATATGAAAATAGTATTATAATAAAAAAAGGGTACGGCTTGCGTCGTACCCTAAATTTTTAGTTGAAATCAAAATTACGATTACTTTAATGCTTCTTCGACTGCGACTGCGCAGGAAACGGATGCGCCTACCATCGGGTTGTTGCCCATACCGATAAGACCCATCATCTCTACGTGAGCAGGAACGGAAGATGAACCTGCGAATTGAGCGTCGGAGTGCATTCTGCCCATTGTGTCGGTCATACCGTAGGATGCAGGACCTGCAGCCATATTGTCTGGGTGGAGCGTACGACCGGTACCGCCGCCGGAAGCAACGGAGAAGTACTTCTTGCCGGTCTCTACGCACTCTTTCTTATATGTTCCTGCAACTGGGTGTTGGAAACGCGTTGGGTTGGTGGAGTTGCCGGTGATGGATACGTCGACGTTTTCGTGCTTCATAATTGCTACGCCTTCGACTACGTCGTCTGCGCCGTAAACTCTTACTTTGCTTCTCTCGCCGGTGGAGTAGGAAACTGTGTCGATTACTTTGAGTTCACCTGTGAAATAATCAAGTTTGGTCTGAACATAAGTAAATCCGTTGATTCTGCTTATAATTTTTGCAGCGTCCTTGCCAAGACCGTTGAGGATAACTTGGAGAGGTTGCTTTCTTACTTTGTTTGCTTTCATAGCGATGCCGATTGCGCCTTCAGCGGCTGCAAAAGATTCGTGACCTGCAAGGAAAGCAAAGCACTTGGTCTCTTCTCTCAAAAGCATTGCTGCGAGGTTGCCGTGACCGAGTCCGACCTTTCTTTGTTCTGCGACAGATCCAGGAATGCAAAAACTTTGCAAGCCTACGCCGATTGCTTCTGCGGCGTCGGCAGCCTTCTTGCAACCCTTCTTGATTGCGATTGCGCAACCTACGGTATAAGCCCATACTGCATTCTCAAATGCGATAGGTTGAATACCCTTTACGATAGCCTCGACGTCGATGCCCTTGTCGGTGCAAATTTGTTTTGCCTCTTCAAGAGATTTAATTCCGTATTCTGAGAGGCACTTGGTGATTTTGTCAATTCTTCTTGAATAACTTTCAAATGTAACTGCCATATAGATGTACCTCCTTATTCGTTTCTCGGGTCGATGACCTTGACGGCTTCTTTGTATCTGCCGTAACAATTGGTGAACTTAACCAAAGCGTCGTTTGCAGACATACCGCCTTTGATTGCTTCCATCATTTTTCCAAGGTTGACGAATTCATAACCTATTACTTGATTGTCTTTGTCAAGTCCGATATGAGTTACGTAACCTTCTGCCATTTCAAGATATCTTACGCCTTTTGAGCCGGTGGAGTACATCGTGCCGACTTGCGAACGCAAGCCTTTGCCGAGATCCTCAAGACCTGCGCCGATAGGCAAACCGTTTTCGGAGAAAGCCGACTGCGTACGTCCGTAGACGATTTGCAAGAAGAGTTCTCTCATTGCGGTGTTGATAGCGTCGCATACGAGGTCAGTGTTGAGCGCTTCGAGAATCGTCTTGCCGGGGAGTACCTCTGCTGCCATAGCGGCGGAGTGGGTCATACCCGAACAGCCGATTGTCTCGACCAAAGCCTCTTCGATAATGCCTTCTTTTACGTTTAGCGTCAATTTGCAAGCGCCTTGTTGGGGAGCGCACCAACCGATACCGTGTGTAAGACCGCTGATATCGCTGATTTGCTTGGATTGTACCCACTTGCCTTCTTCAGGAATAGGAGCAGGACCGTGATCAGTGCCTTTGGTAACCTTGCACATATTCAATACTTCATGTGAATATTCCATTAGGAATAACCTCCTTAAAAATATATTTACCATATAAAAGTATACAATACGCAGGCAATATCTGTCAATGAAAAAACAAGAAAAAGGCTCAAGCGTAATTTGAAAATTACGTCAAATTTTTTGGCGAAAGAGCGATGTAATTTGAAAGTCGTAAAAGCAAAAATATCAATAAAATTCTGATTTAATTAAAATTTTAGCATATTTCCAAAAAAAGTATACTTTTCCTGACTGCCTGTGAAAAGGCATATTTTTTCGATTACATTATACTTCAGGAATAAATATTTTGCAATATCTTTGGGTCAGGAAAAGTATACCTTTTTTGGAATTTCGTACGCAAATCAGGATTTGTAATATAACAAAAAATATACAAATTTTGGTTTAGAAG
>WSNH01000200.1 GCA_013316135.1 Clostridia bacterium | reverse complement strand
GTTGTGGTATGCGTACCGTATACCAATATCGCAGCCGCTGGCGAACTTATCAAAGGCACCAATATAAAACTCGGCGCTGAGAATGTGCACTGGGCAGAGAAAGGAGCTTTCACCGGCGAGATAAGCGCAGATATGCTTGTTGAACTTGGCGTGGAGTACGTCATAATCGGTCACAGCGAGCGCAGACAGTATTTTGGCGAAACCGACCAGACAGTCAACGCAAGAGTTAAGGCTGCTTTGGCAAAGGGCTTGAAGCCGATCATTTGCGTAGGCGAGACCTTGGAAGAGAGAGAGGGCGGACTCGTTGAAGAAGTTTTGGTAAGACAGACTACCGAGGCGTTTAAGGACATCGACAAGAGTCAACTTGAAAATATCGTCATTGCTTACGAGCCGGTTTGGGCTATCGGTACAGGCAAGACGGCTACCGCTCAAGATGCTAATGATACTATTGCTATTATCCGTGGCACAATGGCAAAACTATATTGCGAAAAGTGCGCAGAAGAAAAGGTAAGAATACAGTACGGTGGAAGTATGAACCCCAAGAACGCATCCGAACTTATGTCTATGCCGCAAATCGACGGCGGACTTATCGGCGGCGCTTCTTTGAAGGCAGTGGACTTCTCTCAAGTCGTTAAGTACTAACAACGCGAAAATTCCAACGGGACGCATAATTGCGTTCTACGGTTTTTTAAATATTCAATGCCTTTTCGAGCGTAGTCGAGAAATCTAAACTGTTAAATACAGGCGAGACTTTTTGACTGCGCTCAAGGTGACTTATTCAAAGTCAGACTTGCGCATTTAACGCGTCTTATCCAGCATAGCGTGGCGCAGTAGGTCTAATTTTTTAATCTAATTGAGGTATATATGAAATTTACTGGACTTATAATAATGGACGGTTACGGAATCAACGAGTTTGGCGAAAACAACGCAATATCTCCCGCGACTTCTCCCGAAGTATTGAAAATAATTGAAAATAATCCGTCTACTCAACTTATGGCAAGCGGACTCGCAGTCGGACTTCCCGACGGTCAAATGGGCAATAGCGAGGTGGGACACCTCAATATAGGCGCAGGCAGGGTTATTTTTCAGGACTTGCCAAAGATAAGCAAAGCAATCGACGACGGAGATTTCTTTGCAAACGCCGCTTTGGTCGATGCAATGAACAACGCCAAGCAAGCAGGCAAGAGCCTTCATATTATGGGACTGGTCTCGGACGGCGGAGTTCACTCGCACTTGGACCATCTCTTCGCTACGATAAAGATGGCAAAAGATATGGGTGTAAAGAATACTTATATCCATTGCTTTATGGACGGCAGAGACGTTTCTCCAGTCAGCGGTAAAGGCTTTATACAACAACTATGCGATTATCTTACCAAGTTGAATTACGGCAAGATTGCCACTATTAGCGGAAGATTTTACGCAATGGACAGAGATAATATCTGGGATAGAGTGGCTATGGCTTACGCCGCTCTTGTCGACGGTGAAGGCGTGATGGAGAGCAATGCTGTTGACGCAATGCAGAACAATTATGACAAAGGCGTGACCGACGAGTTTATGTTGCCCACCGTTATTACGGAAGAGGGTAAGCCGACGGCTACGGTCAATAAGGGAGACAGCGTAATTTTCTTCAATTACCGTCCTGACAGAGCAAGACAGATCACGAGGAGTTTTATATTCGAAGATTTCAACGGCTTTGACAGAGCAAAAGGCTTCTTGGCGCCAAAGTTCGTATCATTTACTACTTATGACGCAACTTTTGAAGGGAAACTCGAAGTTGCTTTCAAGAAAGAGAAATATGCTAATACTCTTGGAGAATATCTCGCCAAGCAAGGTATCAGACAGTTCAGAATTGCCGAGACGCAAAAATACGCTCACGTTACTTTCTTCTTCAACGGCGGCGTAGAGGCTCCCAATCCCAACGAGGATAGAATTCTTATCGATTCGCCTAAGATTGCTACTTTTGATATGAAACCTGAAATGAGCGCTTACGAAGTATGCGACAAGGCTTGCGAAGTAATCAAGAGCGGTAAGTATGACGTAATGATACTCAATTTCGCCAATTGCGATATGGTAGGACATACCGGCGTTATGGACGCGGCAAAGAAGGCAGTCAAAGTTACTGACGAATGCGTCAAAAAAGTGCTCGACGCCATAAAAGAAGTTGGCGGTCAAGCCTTGCTTACGGCAGACCACGGCAATTGCGACTATATGTACGATATAGAGACAAAGGCTCCGTTTACTGCTCATACCACAAATCCAGTGCCTTTTGTAGTAATAGGCGCAGATGGTATCAAGTCCCTCAAGGACGGCGGAAAGTTGTGCGATATAGCGCCCACAATGCTGGAAATTATGGGACTTAAGCAACCTGCTGAAATGACAGGCAAGAGCCTTATCATAAAATAATAAGAATTCAAGTAGGGTGTCATTTCCGGCAAAATGGAGAGCGCTTTAAAGCATAT
>WSNH01000199.1 GCA_013316135.1 Clostridia bacterium | reverse complement strand
GCACAGACTCCATACGATTATTATACCAAATCCAAACGTACAAATCGTCACGACTACTGTATTACTTACCAAAAAAGGTATTACGGAAATTGCTTATTACGACAGAGATATGCTTGCAAGCGAAGGACTTGTTCCGTCGCAGATTATTGACTTAAAATCACTTATGGGAGATTCTTCTGACAACATTCCCGGAGTTGCAGGCGTGGGCGAAAAGACGGCGAGAGATTTGCTGGCAAAATACGATACTCTGGACGGAGTATATGAGCATATAGACGAAATTAAGGGCAAATTGCAGGAAAAACTCATTGCCAATAAGGATATGGCGTATCTGTCGTACGATCTCGCTACTATCAACGTCAATTCTCCCATAGATTTTGATAATCTTGACGCCGCAAAATTTACTCCCGTATTTTCGCAGGAAGTCAAAAAATATCTTAAGGCTTTAGAACTTGTTAAAATAGCCGACAGAATGACATTTGACGGCGAAGAGAGCAAAGCAGAGCAGAATAATAAAAACGAGGTCAATATTCCCAAGGCGGTTGATATTGATGATTTGCAAGGACTTGGAGACGTCATCTCTCATTTGATAATGCAAGGCAAGTTTGCTTTTTCACTCTCGCAGAGAGTGACTGTTGCAACCGACGAGGAGTGTTATAATATCATTATATCCGACAATCTTTTAGGCGACGGCATAAATTATTGCGAGTTTATTGACGCGATGAAAGGCGTTTTTGAAAGTAATAAGATTATCAAGATATGTTATGATTTAAAGAATAATATGCGAGTTTTATCTCACGACGGAGTCAAACTCAACGGAGTCGAAAGCGATGTGTTGCTCAAGGCTTATCTTGTAGATGCTAATCGTAATTACAAGTCTGAGCAAGAGTTGTTCAATGCATATAATCTTCCGGATGGCGAAGAGGCGGCGCTTATTTATTATATCGACGGTATTATTGACAGAGAACTTGAAGATAGGAATCTTGCCAAGTTGTACAAAGAAGTTGAATTGCCTTTGGTGGACGTGCTTTTTGATATGGAAGAAGCGGGATTTAAAGTCGACGTTGACATACTCAACGATTTGAACAAAAAGTTTTCGCAAGAACTTGACAGTATTTTGGGTGAGATTATGCAACTCGCAGGCAAGCCTTTCAATGTCAATTCAACTAAGCAACTTGCTAGTGTGTTGTTTGAAGATTTGGGACTTAAGACCGGCAAGAAGACTAAGACGGGCTATTCTACAAACGTCGACGTCCTCAATTCTATAAAAAATCAGCATCCTATAGTTCCGCTTATACTTCGTCAACGCGAGTTGTCCAAACTCAAGTCGACATATCTGGACGGAATGTTGCCGCTTATTGACAGTCAACACAAGATACACACCGTATTTAAGCAAACCGTCACTGCGACAGGCAGACTTTCATCTACTGAACCTAATTTGCAGAATATTCCAATACGCAAAAGCGACGGCAAGTTGATACGCAAGATGTTTGTAGCAAGCGAGGGGAATACATTGGTGTGTGCCGATTATTCGCAAATCGAACTTCGTCTTATGGCGCAGTTCAGCGGAGACAAAACTATGATAGACGCGTTTAACAAAGGCGTTGACATACACCGAACGACTGCCGGTAAGGTATTTGGCATACCTTTTAAAATGGTAACCGACGAAATGAGAAGACAGGCAAAAGCCGTCAACTTCGGTATAATATACGGCATAAGCGATTTTGGACTTTCCGAAGATCTCGGAGTGTCTGTATATAGGGCAAAGGAGTTTATCAACAGTTATTTTGAGACATATCCCAAAGTAAAAGAATATATGGACAAATGCGTAGAAATCGCTAAAGAGCAAGGTTATGTTACCACCTATATGAACAGACGCAGAGATATTCCCGAAATCAAGGCTACAAACTATAATTTGAGAAGTTTTGGCGAAAGGGTAGCAATGAATATGCCGTTGCAGGGCAGCGCAAGCGATATTATCAAAGTTGCAATGCTCAAAGTCCACAAGGCTCTTAAGGACGGCGGATATAAGGCAAAACTTATTATGCAAGTGCACGACGAATTGATAATCGACTGTCCTCTTGACGAGGTCGAGCCTGTCAAAAAACTCTTGGTGGACAATATGCAAAACAATACTCCCGACTTTGACGTAAAACTCGTAGCGGAGTGTTCCTGCGGAAAAAGTTGGTTGGAGGCTAAATAATGAAGATTGCCGTAATAGGCGGAATAGGCAGCGGGAAAAGCCATGTGATAGAGTGTCTTGACCAACTCGGCGAGAGTACTTGCGATTGCGATAAAATATATAAAGATATATTATGCGATCGTGAATATATAAGGCGGATTGGCGAACTTTTCGGGGTAGTGAAAGACGGAGTAGTGGACAAAAAGGCATTGGGCGAAATTGTCTTTTCCGATGAAAACAAACTTAAAAAACTCAATGCGTTGGCGCATCCTTTAGTATTCAAAAAGATAGATG
>WSNH01000198.1 GCA_013316135.1 Clostridia bacterium | reverse complement strand
ATATTATAGATATAATGTAAATTACAAAATCTTCGTTACATTTAAGGAAAGGAAATTATGGCTTCACTAAATGAAAACAAACTTCTTCGAAAGTTCTTCGGCACAGACCCAACGAAAAAAGAAGAAATGCAACCAAAAGAAGTTTTGTCTTACTCCGTAGCAGGTCTCGGACAAAACATCATTTGTCAATTAGTCACGACGTTCTTTATGGTCTATATGACCGAAGTTGCAGGCGTAGATGCGTTGTGGCTTGCTTGGATGTTCCTTGCAGCAAGACTTTTTGACGCATTCAACGATCCTGTTATGGGTACGCTCGTAGACAAGACTCACAGCAAGTGGGGTAAGATGAGACCTTATTTGGTATTCTCGCCTATACCGATTGCCGTGCTTACGATTTTGCTTTTCACGTCGTTTAACTGGTCTATGGAAGCTAAATTTGCTTATTCTACAGTGATTTATTTGATGTGGGGTATTGCATATACGTCAGTAGACGTTCCGTATTGGGGATTGGCTTCGTCAATGACTTCCGATACAGACAAGAGAAATACGCTTTTGACAGTTGCGCGTCTTTTCTCCACGATTGGTAGCGGTATAGTCTCCGTCCTTGTTCCTATCGTAACAGATTCCAAGAATGTAGGAAAAGAAAATTTGACTTGGATATATATCGTAGTCGCTATTGTCAGCGTATTGATTGCAGTTCCGACTTTCTGGCTTGGCTTTAAGAATAGCAAAGAGAGATTCTACGACGAGCAAAGCACGACTACTCTCAAAGAGAATTTGAAACTTCTTGCAAAGAACAAACCAGTTCTTCTTATGATATTGATGGGTATACTCGGCGGTCTTCGTACAATATATATGACCACCGCTATCTACTACGCAAAGTATAACTTGCAAAGTCAAGGTTTGGCGTCTGTTATCTTTCTTTTGGTTGTGCCCGGCGGTTTGCTTGCAACGTTGCTTACGCCGGTGCTTTCCAAGAAATTGGGTAAGAGAGATATATTGATATGGTCGCATCTTGTAGGCGGTATCTTGCTTGTAGTATTATACTTCATAGGTTTGCCGTCCAACGGTACTAGTATGGTTGCGCAGATATTCTTCTACATTATTATTATCTTGGCAGGTATACCTTCGGGCTTTACAAACATACTTACATATTCAATGATAGCAGACTCTATTGACTATCTTGAAGATAAGACAGGCAAGAGAGCAGAGGGTATTTGCTTCTCAATGCAGACGCTCATATCAAAGATCGGTATGGCTCTTACGGCTTTCGTAACTTTGATGGTACTCGGTAGTTACGGTTATGACGAACTTGACGTCAAAGAAGTTACGCCTGAACTTGTTGCAACTCCTGAATTCCAAAGCGTTATCAAAGGTAACTGGATGGCTACCACGCTTTTGTGCGGACTTTCAATGGCTGCTTGCGTAATTCCGCTCTTCTTCTATACCTTTACTGAAAAGAGACAGGTTGAGGCTGTTGCAAGAGTTATGGCAAGAAAGAAAGCCGCTGGCACTATGAACGAGGCTGAAGCAAGCGAGTTTATAGAGCAACTTAAGAATGTCGATCCTAAGACACAAGATAGAACGTATACTCAAGTTGCAGAAATTCTCGGCTGGGAAAACGCTGACGCGGTAAGACAATTTATCGTAGAGTCAGATAATACCAAGTCTACCGCAGACATCGTCGAAGAAAAGGTAGAAAACGTATTTGAAGACGTAGGCATAAAGCAAGACGTTGACAATGAAAAAGTTGAAGAAGAAGTTGTAGACGCAGAGAATAAGTCTGATTTTAACGAATAAAAAACTTTTTAAACAAAATAATTCAAAGGCTATCCGTTGCGGTAGCCTTTGAAGAAGTAATAGGTGAATATGGCATCATATACGTCTTTATACAGAAAATATAGACCCGACACTTTTGATAAGATGTTGGGTCAAAAGCATATAATCAAGACCTTGTCTAATGCAGTGCTTGCGGGCAAAATTTCGCACGCTTATCTTTTTACAGGCACTAGGGGCACCGGTAAGACGTCTACTGCCAAAATTTTCGCCAAAGCAATCAATTGTCTCTCGCCGTGTCCCGACGGTTCGCCGTGCGGAGTCTGTGAAGTTTGCAAGGCGCTTTCAAGTTCCAACAATATGGATATTCTTGAGATGGACGCAGCGTCAAACAATAGCGTAGACGATATCAGAGACTTGATTGAAAAGGTCAAGTACGTTCCGGTTGCTTGCAAATACAAAGTTTATATCATAGACGAAGTGCATATGCTTACTATGCAGGCATTTAATGCTCTTCTCAAGACATTGGAGGAGCCGCCCGAGCATACAGTCTTTATACTTGCGACTACTGAAGCGCACAAGCTTCCGCAGACGATTTTGTCGCGTTGTATGCGCTTTGACTTTAGGTTGTTATCGACGGTAGAACTCGCGGACTATTTAGCAAGCATATTTGACAAAGAGGGTAGAGAATATCAAAAAGAG
>WSNH01000197.1 GCA_013316135.1 Clostridia bacterium | reverse complement strand
ATATTCCTTTGAAATCTTTCCCCCGAAGGTAAACGACGATATAAGTAAGATATACAAGACCCTGGCGGAACTCAAGGACGTGAGCCCCGACTATATTTCTATTACTTACAGCGCGGGCGGCAGCAAAAATTCTCGCACAAAAGAGATTGCTCAAATCGTCAAAGACGAATACGGCATTGAGCCTCTTGCGCACCTCACTTGCATAAATTCCACTAAGCAAGAAGTGGCAAATGCGTTGCAGGGACTTGTGGACATCGGCGTGCAAAACGTGCTTGCTTTGCGAGGTGACAGGATAGAAGGCGAAGTCAAGAGCGATTTCCAATACGCAAGTCAGTTGACGGAATTTATCAAACAAAACAGCGATATGGACGTCGCGGGCGCTTGCTATCCGGAGGGACATCCCGAAAGCGCAAATATGGTCGAAGATATACGAAATCTTAAAATCAAGGTCGACAAAGGCGTGTCGCATCTCAATTCGCAACTCTTTTTTGACAACGACGATTATCTCAAATATCTTGATATGGTACGTCTTTCAGGTATAGATATCCCCATTCAAGCCGGTATTATGCCTCTTGTAAGGGCGTCGCAATTCGGCGGTATCGTCAAGACCACCGCAGCGAAACTTCCGTCCAAAATATCGCGGATGTACAACAAATTCGCCGATGATCCCGAAGCGCTTATGGAGGCGGGTATCGCGTATGCAACCGATCAAATCGTAGATTTGCTCTCAAGCGGCGTCGACGGAATACATCTCTATATTATGAACAACGCATACGTAGCGAGAAGAATTACCGAAAATATCAAACCTATAATTGATAAACTCAACGGCGTGAAATAAGCAATAATATGAAGATAGAAAAGAGTGAACTTTTAAGATACCTCGGATATAAAGGTCAAGAGTACGGCGAGAATATCGACCGCAATATCGACCGCGCAATATCTATTTGTCTTGAAAAGATAACTCCGAGAAGCATAATAAAAAAGTATGCGCTTGTCAAAGAACCTCTTTCGCTCAAGGGGGCAAATATGACCTTGCAGGGAAATGACATTGCGCAACATCTTGAAGATTGCAACGAGGTCTATATTCTCGGCGCAACGGTGGGATTTGAGATAGAAAAGACTGTCAACAAGTTGATGAATGAGAATCCTTTGCTGGGCGTGATAGTCGACAGCGCAAGCATATGCGCAATCGAGAGTTATTGCGACGATTTGTGCGAAGAGTTGCAAAGACAGAATTCAAAGCAGTTGACTTGGCGGTTTTCCTGCGGGTACGGCGATTTTCCGCTGTCGCAACAAAAGGACTTCGTCAGATTGCTTGAAACGCAAAAGCGCATTGGCGTGTTTATCAACGAAGACAGTTTTATGATGACGCCGCAGAAGTCCGTTACGGCTATTGTCGGCATAAAAGAAAGCGCGGTAGATGAAACGCAATCAAGAAGGTGCGCAGGCAAATGCGGGAATTGCGGCAACGTTGGGTGCGCTTATAGGAAAGCGTAGGAATATTGAGATTTTGCCACTTCGCTTCGTTGCGGTCGAACTGAAAACGGAGGCTGCTGTCGAGGCGATAAGATAAAGGCTATTGTAGAAATGACGAAATAAATTCAATGATAACGGAGTAAAATGGACTGTATGAAATTCAACGACCTTATCAAAAATTCAATAATTTTGCTAGACGGCGCTTTGGGTACTCAACTTCAAAAGAGAGGACTTGAGGGCGGAGCAATACCCGAAAGACTCAACGTGGAAAATCCGCAGTTGATATATTCCGTCTGTAAAGAATACGTCGACAGCGGAAGTGATATAGTCTATACCAATACCTTTGGCGCAAATTTAAAGAAACTCAAGGATTCACAAGAAGTCGAAACTTTGATAAAAGCAGGCGTTAAGATAGCAAGAGATGCGGCAGGAGAGAAACTTGTTGCGTTGGACATAGGACCATCGGGCGTGCTTATAGAGCCGCTTGGGACTATGACTTTTGACGAGGCGTACGAGCTCTTTAAGGAACAAGTGCTGGCAGGCAAGGACGGCGTAGACTTGATAGTCATCGAGACTATGAGCGACCTTTATGAACTCAAGGCGGCGTTGCTTGCAGTCAAGGAAAACTGCGATCTGCCTGTCATCGCAAGTATGACTTTTGACGAAAGCGGTCGCACTTTTACAGGGTGTAGCGTAGAGGCGTTTGCAATTACCGCAAGCGCGTGGGCGGACGCTTTGGGTATCAACTGTTCGTTGGGGCCTGAACAACTTTTGCCTATTATGCAAAGACTTGTCGATAATACTGATTTGCCGGTGTTTATAAAGGCAAATGCGGGACTGCCCGACAGCGAAATGAATTATTCCGTATCGGCGGAAGAGTTTGCAAAAATATACGAAAAATATATAGATATGGGAGTGAGCATACTCGGCGGCTGTTGTGGCACTACTCCCGAGTATATTGCTAAACTTGACGAACTTCGCAAAACTAAAAAAATAGGAAAAAGAAACAGAAAATAT
>WSNH01000012.1 GCA_013316135.1 Clostridia bacterium | reverse complement strand
ACTTACTCTTTTGAGAGTTTGTACCATTGCTTTCTTAAGACTGCTCAAAGAATACGCATAACTCATTCTCACAAAGTCATTGCCGCTTTCGCCAAAAGCGCTACCCGGCACAACTGCGACTTTATTCTCCTGCAAAAGTCTGTTGGCAAACTGCTCGCCGTTCATCCCCATACACTTGACGCAAGGAAAAACATAAAATGCCCCCTTTGGCTCAAAGCAAGTCAATCCCATATCATTGAGACGCTTGACCAAAAAACGTCTGCGCATATCGTATTCGTCTACCATTGCTTTGATTTCTGCAAAGCCGTCTTCAAATCCGCCCTTCAATGCTGCAAGCGCGGCGTATTGGGAATTGGTAGAAGCGCACATAATTATGTATTGATGAATCTTGAGCATTTGCTTGAAAATCTCGTTGGGAGCGCAAGCGTAGCCCACTCTCCATCCCGTCATAGCAAATGCTTTGCTGAAACCGTTGATAAGTACGGTGCGTTCTTTCATTCCATCAATCTCGGTAAAGCAAGTATGACGAACGCCGCCGTAAGTCATTTCGCAATATATCTCGTCGCTAAGCACCAAAATATCGTGTTTTTTTACTACCTTTGCGATTTCTTCAAGGCTTTCTCTAGGCATTATTGCGCCGGTTGGATTGTTAGGGTACGGCAAAATAAGCGCCTTTGTTTTTGGCGTGATAACCGCCTCAAGATTTTTTGCCGTCAATCTAAACTCGTCTTCGACACAGCATTTTGCCGGCACTGCTTTGCCGCCGCACATAGCCACGCTCGGACAATAAGATACGTAACTAGGCTCGGGAACTATCACTTCGTCGCCGTTGTTGAGTATTGCTCTCAAGGCAAGATAGATGGCTTCGCTTGCGCCAACCGTAATAAATATCTCTTTTTCGGCGTCGTACTCGACGTCAAATCTCGTCTTGATATATTTTGCGACCTGCTCTCTAAGCGCGGGAAGTCCGCTATTGCTGGTATAATGCGTCATTCCCTTTTGAATACTCTTTATTCCAGCTTCGCTTGCGCACCAGGGCGTATTGAAGTCAGGCTCGCCAACGCCCAAGGAAATAACTTCCTTGTCCTTGTCTGCCACATCAAAAAACTTTCTTATTCCCGACGGCGGAATCTCCATAACCGTCTTGCTCAAATATTTTTTGTAATTCATAGTATCACTTGTCTTTTTTGTTCGCTGTCCCCATCGTCCAAAATTACGCCTTCAGTCTTATATTTTTTAAGTATAAAATGCGTAGCTGTGGAGACTATGTCTCTCATTGTCGAGAGTTTTTCAGATACAAATCTCGAAACTTCTCTCAAATTCTTTCCCTCTACAGTTATGCACAAATCGTACGCGCCGCTCATAAGATATACCGCCTTTACTTCTTCAAATTGATATATAGCGCGTGCAATGGCGTCAAAGCCGCTGCTCATTTGCGGTGTGACTTTAACCTCAATAAGCGCAGTCACAATGTCTTCGCTCAATTTTTCGGTATTGCAAAGCACGGCGTACTTGGCAATTACTCCGCTCTCTTCCATCGACCTTATTCTCTTTTGCACGTCTTTGGCGTCAAGTCCGACTATGTCCGCGACCTGTTCTGCTGTAAATCTGCTGTCGTCTTGCAATACTTTAAGTATTTTGATATCAAAATTATCCATTGTTTTTTACTCCGTAAGTTCAAGATATTCTTCGTATGTAGTAAGCTTGTCAAAAGTCTTAGTGCCGTTGATTTCGATTATTCTGTTTGCAACTGTCTGCATAAGTTCTTGGTCGTGCGATGCGAACATCATTCCGCCCTTAAAATTTATCATTCCTTTATTGAGCGCCGTAATTGCTTCAAGATCAAGATGGTTGGTAGGCTCGTCGAGTATAACGAAATTGCCTCCTTGCAACATTGCTCTTGCCATCATACACCTTACCTTTTCGCCTCCGCTCAACACGCAAGCCTTCTTCTTGGCTTCGTCTCCCGAAAACAACATTCTGCCCAGCCAACCTCTTAAATAACTCTCGGTATGGTCTTTGACCGCGTATTGGTTTATCCATTCTACCAAAGAAAGTTCGACGCCGTCAAAGAAATTGTCAAAGTTTTGCGGAACGTAACTCAAATTGATAGTCTTGCCCCACTTAAAAGTGCCGCTATCGGCTTTCTCTATACCCATAAGTATGTCAAAAAGCATTGATACGTTAATAGACTTGTCGGATAAGAATGCAACTTTATCGCCCTTTTGCAACGTAAAAGATACGTCTTCAAAAAAGCCTTTCTTAGTAAGCCCCTCTACTGTGAGTATATCCTTGCCAAGTTCTTGCTCAAACTCAAAGTTGATATAGGGATATTTTCGCATTGACGGCTTGATGTCTTCAAGCGTAAGTTTTTCCAGTTCTTTTTTTCTCGAAGTAGCTTGTCGTGACTTACTGGCGTTGGCAGAGAATCTTGCTATAAATTCTTGTAATTCCTTGGCTCTTGCCTCTGCCTTTTTGTTGGCTTCTCTAGCCTGCTTTGCAAGCAATTGATTGGTCTCGTACCAAAAATCATAGTTGCCGACATACATATTGATATGACCGTAATCCACGTCGCAAATATGTGTGCACACTTTGTTGAGGAAGTGACGGTTATGAGATACAATGATTATTGTATTCTTAAAATCAAGCAAGAAATTCTCCAGCCACATTATCGACTTTGCGTCAAGGTTGTTGGTAGGCTCGTCGAGTATGAGAATATCGGGATTGCCAAAAAGCGCTTGCGCAAGCAATATCTTGACTTTTTGCTTACCGTCAAGTTCACCCATAAGTTTGTCGTGAAATTCCTCGCCGAATTTGAGTTCGTTGAGAAGTGACGCGGCCTCGCTCTCTGCTTCCCAACCGCCGAGTTCTGCAAATTCCGTCTCAAGTTCCGACGCAAGTATTCCGTCTTCTTCGCTGAAGTCCTCTTTGCAATACAACGCGTCCTTTTGGTCCATTATCTCAACTAGGCGCTTGTGCCCCATTAGCACTGTACGCATTACCGTGCAATCGTCAAAGTCGTTTTGATTTTGATTAAGTACGCTTATTCTCTGGTTTTTGCCGACGCTTACGTTACCTCTCGTAGGCTCTAACGCTCCCGACAAAATCTTCAAAAAGGTCGATTTACCGGCGCCGTTTGCGCCGATAATACCATAACAGTTGTTATCGGTAAATTTAAGATTGACGTCTTCAAAGAGTTTCCTTCCGCCAAATTGTAAAAACACGTCGTTTACTTGTAACATTCTCTCTCCTATTATTTTACTCGATTCCTCGCTTAAAAAGACTAATCTAAACTATCTGATTCCGTCTTTTTCGCTTGTCAACGAGTATATATGTATTTATACTTATTTTCTTATTTATTTTATCGAAATATAAATCGTCATTTCCACCGCAGTGGAGAAACCTCTTCCCGCTTATGCAATATTCGCCGCGCTCACAGTGCCGCCCAAATCTATCCTTGCGCCGTATGCACATAGATAATAACTTGCGACTCTGTTGTCTTCCACTTCATACAGCAAGTTATACGACTTACTCTCGCCCTTTTTGAGTATGACTTCGCCCTCGCAAGATATAACTACCGTCGTTTCGTCTCCACTGGCAGGATAACGTCGCTCGGCGTTCGTCACGTTCTTTCCGTCCTTGACTTCGAACTTATCGCTAGATACCGTTATTTTTTTATTTGCTTTTATCTCAACGGTCACTAATATATAGCACTTTCCATCTTCCGCCGTCAAGCCGTCTACGCTTTGCAATTTACGCATATCCCTGACGCATATTTCTGCTTGAGAAGTCGACACCGCCTCACCTATATGACCGTTTTGTATTTTGCTATCGTCATCGTTCTTCTGCACGAAGTAGACTACGAGAATTATTGCGACGACGATTGCCAAAGTCACGACGACAAGTCCTATATTGCGTTTTGCTTTGACTCCGAGTTTCATACTCTCTCCAAAATTCTGTCAGTAATTGCTTGACACTTGGAATATATTTTATCCACGTCCTCTCCGACAAAATATTCGCCTTTTTCATATCTTATCACGCCGTTTACAACTGTCATAAGCACATTGTTTTTGCTACCGGCGTAGACTATATTTTTAAGAGGATTGTTGATAGGCTGCATATTGGGTTGATGCAAATCTATTATTGCAAAGTCTGCGCGCTTGTCCATCTCAATCGTATCAAGATCGTCAAGTCCCATTGCATTTGCTCCGTATACCGTAGCCATTTTCAACACTTCTTCACCATCGACAGCCACAGGGTCGGCAAGAGTTGCTTTTTGCAGCCCGGTCGCAAGAAACATCTCTCTAAACATATCAAGGCAGTTGTTGCTTGCCGCGCCGTCGGTGCCCAACGCTACGTTGAGTCCGCTGTCTTTGAGTTTTTTAAGCGGAGCAATGCCGCTTGCAAGTTTGAGATTGCTCGCAGGACAACTTACCGCGCTTACGCCGCGTTCTTTCAAAGCCTTTATATCGCCGTCCGTCGGGTGTACGAAATGATACGCAATTCCGCCGAAATCAAACAATCCCTGCTCGGCAAGATATACGCCGGGGGTCTTTCCGTGCCGCTCGACACAGGCGTCGACCTCGCTCTTCGTCTCGCTCAAATGAGTATATACGGGCATTCTATTTGCCGTCGCAAAATCTGCCAACGCCTCTATACTCTCATCGCTATTGGTATATTCTGCGTGCAGCCCCAGTCTGTAATTTATAAGTTCGCTCTTACTGCCGAGAGTATCAATGTCATTTTGCAAAAGTTTATCCAATCCTTGCAGATTGTTTGCCGTCGCGCCCTCTAATATTACGTTGCGAAAACCGCTGTCTACGCACGCGTCGGCAATGCTCTCCAAGTGGAAATACATATCGCTAGCCACACTCATTCCGCTTGAGAGATATTCAAGTATTGCAAGCCTCGTAAGCCAATAGCAATCGTCAGGCGTAAGTTTTGCCTCTCTGGGAAAAACCTGCTCAAAGAGCCAATCGCTCAAAGCCATATCGTCGGCTTGAGAACGCAAAAATACCATAGGAGAATGCGCGTGAGCATTCTTAAAGGCAGGTATGATGAGATTACCTTTTGCATCTATCTCCCTATCCCACGGCAATAATATGAGAGGCGAAACTTCGCCGACGTAGCGTATCTTGCCGTCTTCCGTCCACATCTCGCCGCGGTCGATATATCTCTCACCGGTCCATATTCTTGCGTTATAGATTCTCAACATCATAAGATTACAACTCTCCCATTTTTCCAATGCTTTCAAAAATCAAAGTCTTGATTTTGTCACCGGATATTCTAAACGCGTCTTCTTCCACCACGTTGTCAAGGCTCTCGTCCGTCACTCCGCAAGCGGGATTGACTACGCACGTCATACCCACGACTTTGAGCCCGATATGTCTTGCCGCAATTACTTCTATTGCAGTGGACATTCCCACAACGTCTGCGCCGAATATCTTTGCCATTCTCACTTCGCTTGCCGTCTCGAAGTTAGGACCTTGCATTTGAATATATACGCCTTTCTTGAGGTCGATATTATTCGCTATGGCCACGCCGTCAACTATTGCTCCCAACTCTTCGTCGTAAGGTCTCGTCATATCGGGAAATCTCGCGCCGAGTTTGTCAATATTCTTACCGCGAAGCGGCGAAGGTATCATAGATATATGATCTGTGATACGCATAATCGTGCCTTTCTCGGGATAGGTAATTCCACCCGACACATTGGTTGCAAAAAAAATCTTTGCGCCCATAAGCGCAATAAGCCGCACCGGCAATACGCACTGTTGCGGAGTATATCCCTCGTAGTAATGCAATCTGCCTTGCATTACCGCGACGGGTACGCCGCCAATATAGCCAAACAGAAATCTGCCTTTGTGCCCCTTGACAGTGCTGATAGGCATACCCTCTATATCACCGTAATCGACGATTTTTTCCAACTGCATATTCTCTACGATATTCCCAAGCCCACTGCCCAAAGTCAGCAAAACCTTGGGATTGAAGTCGACTTGCGATTTAAGAGACGCATACGCTCTTTTGAGAATATCCTGCGTATCTTCCATTATTTAAATACCACTCTTGACCCGGGTTTAATAAGGTCGATCTTGCCTTCTTTGCAAAGAGGACATTCGTCAGGCTCGTAGGACAAAACTTCCATACTTATTAGATTGACATACTTTACGCCAAAATCCACGTTGCCGTTGCTTCTATCTACAAGAGACGCAACCGCTACGACTTCTGCGCCCATACTCTGCACGAGACGAACTACTTCTTTGACGGATCCTCCCGTCGTAACCACGTCTTCAACTACGACGACTTTTGTACCCTTTTCTATTGCAAAGCCTCTTCTCAGTGTCATTTCGCCGTTTTCTCTCTCCGCGAATATATTAGGTACGCCGAGTTGTCTTGCGACTTCGTATCCCATAAGTATACCGCCGATTGCGGGAGAGACGACGAGGTCGATTTTTTCATCTGCAAGTTTTTCCGCCAACGCTTTGCATACGATTTCGCTTTGCTTTGTGTCAATAAAAAGTTTTGCGCTCTGCATATAAGTGTCGCTATGTCTTCCCGACGTGAGTTTGAAGTGTCCTTTAAGGATTGCTCCTGTCTTTCTATAGCAATCAAGCGCTTGTTCCTGTGTCAACATTTTTATGTACCTCTCTTTGTTAGTTGCTTTTACTATTGTTTGTATATGATTTAAATAATTAGACTTCACTTTGTTTTGCCCAATATGACGCGTTTAGGCAAATATGACTTTAAACGCATTGTTTTGTGATAATCTAAATAAATATTCGCCAATTCTTATTACTTATTCAATATGAGCGTACCCACAAGGTCGTTGATATCCATATCGTTTTGTTCGACGTAATTTGCAAGGTCTCTTGCAATATCTCTTGCGCCGTAAGGATTATTGAAATTATAAGTCCCTACCTGCACGGCTTTAGCGCCGCAAATCATAAATTCAAGCACGTCTGTATAACTTGTGATACCGCCCAGACCTATGATCGGTATCTTGACGGCATTGTAACAATCCCACACCATCTTAAGCGCAACAGGTTTTACGCAAGGTCCGCTCATTCCGCCGTTGTTATTGAAAAGAATAGGTTTACGAGTCTTATAATTGACAGCCATACCCGACAAGGTGTTGATAAGAGATATTGCGTCGGCTCCGCCGGACTCTGCCGCTCTTGCATTGTCGGCAATGCAAGCAACATTGGGAGAAAGTTTGGTAATCACAGGCTTATTGGGACAAGCCTTTTTGACTGCGCTCGTAACTCTCTCAACGCTCTTAGGCAATACTCCAAAAGCCATACCGCCCTCTTTTACGTTCGGACAGGAAATATTGAGTTCCACCATATCCGATTGGCTGTCATTCATCTTTTCGGCAATTGCAATATAATCTTCAAGCGTACTTCCCGCGACATTGGCAATGACGACCAAATCTCGCTTTGAAAGATAAATATCGTCCTTTTGCAAGAAGTGATCTACTCCGGGATTTTGCAATCCCACGCTGTTGAGCATTCCGCCGTAACTCTCGGCTATTCTTGGAGAAGGATTGCCGAGTTTTGGTCTTATCGTCAATCCCTTGGTGCAAATACCGCCAAGTTCTTCGATATTATAAAATCTGTCGTATTCTCTGCCGAAACCAAACGTCCCGCTTGCGGTGATTATAGGGTTTTTGAATTCTACGCCTGCTATATTGACCTTAAGATTGCTCATAATACCACCTCGTCCAACTTCATCACAGGTCCTTCAATACAGACTCTGACGTAATTTTCCTCTTCGCCTTTTCTCTTGACTTTACAATTGCATACCAGACACGCGCCGACGCCGCAACCCATTCTCGCTTCTAAAGATACTATGATAGGCACGTCAAAAGGCTCAAGAGCATTTTTCAATGCCTTAAACATAACTTCCGGACCGCAGCAGAATACCACATCCGGCTTAAGCCTATCCATATCTTCTGCAAGCACGTTGGTAATAAAACCTTTTTTACCGTAACTGCCGTCATCAGTCGCAACGGTCAGTTGCTTTGACACCTTTGCCATTTCTTCTTCAAGAACTACTCTGTCTTTATTGGCAAAACCGAGATAGGTGTAATAATCAAGATCGGGATTGCTTGTGGGTATTGCAGGCAAAACTGCGCTGCCCATACCTCCACCGAGCAATACTACTTTCTTGACATTCTTATCGGGCGCAAAGCCGTTGCCAAGCGGCAATATCACGTCTACTTTTTCGCCTACGGCATAACTTGACAAGACTCTCGTTCCGTCGCCCACAACTGCGTAGCAAAGCGTAACTGTCTTTGCGCTCATATCATAATCGCAAATACAAAACGGCCTGCGTAAGATATGCGACTTGTCGTTGAGTTTGACGTGCGCAAACTGACCGCCCTTGATATCTTCGGGCAAATCGTCAAATTGCAAAACCATTTTAAAAATATCCTTTGCGACTTCTTGATTGAGAGTAATTACTCCAACTCTATCCTTTAAACTTGCCATTTTTCACTCGCTTATTTTATACATCTGGCGATGTCTTTTTGCATATCAAGCGCGGCTTTCAAAGCCGCCTGCTTGTAATCAAGTCCTCTGTATGCGTCCTTTTTATACGCGCACAAAATACCTCTCGAAGAATTGACGATACCGCCTATTCCGTTTTCAAAGCATACGGCAAGGTCTTCTGCCTTTCCGCCTTGAGCGCCGTAACCGGGTATCAAAAAAAATGTATTTGGGTGAGCCTTGCGTATGAGTTTTGCCTGCTCCATATGCGTTGCTCCTACCACTGCGCCGATACTGCTGTAGCCGTACTTGCCGACAATATCTTTTCCCCAACCGTCGACGAGCGTAGCCATATTGTCATATAGCGTCTTGCCGTTGTCCATAGTCTTGTCCTGCAATTCTCCGCTTGTTGGATTGGAAGTCTTGACAAGCACGAATGCGCCCTTGTCAAATTCTTTGCAGTCTGCGACAAAAGGCAAAATGCCATCGCTTCCCAAATAACCGTTGACGGTGATAAAATCACTCTCAAACGGCGTTACCTTACTGCCGTCAGCCAAAGTCGTCTTGCCTATATATCCTTTGCTATACGCGCCTGCCGTCGAACCTATATCGTTGCGTTTGATATCGGCGATGACGAAAAGTCCGTTTTCTCTTGCGTACTTGATAGTATCGCGGAATGCAATCATACCGTCCACGCCGTACATCTCGTAATAAGCCACTTGCACTTTTACCGCAGGTATTACATCCTTGAGCGTGTCTATCAAGTCGAAGTTAAACTTGGTTATCTGCTTACCCGCTTCGGAGAGTGTAACGCACTTTGCCTTCATATCTTCAGGCAAATAATCTATGCAGGTATCCAATCCTATTACCGAAGGGTTGTCCGTGAGTTTGATTTTGTCAATTAGTCTGTCGATTATCATATTGCTCCTCTATTGTCTCTTTTTTTGTTGGTTATGCTTTATATTTGATTTTTCCTTCGACCACCGTAGCGCAAACTTTGCCTTTGACTTCCCATCCGTCAAACGGCGTATTCTTGCCTTTGGATTTAAAAGTCTTTGCGTCGATTTTGTATATTTTATTTAGGTCAACGAGCGTAATATCCGCAAGACCGCCGACCTTCAAATTCCCACTCTCAAGTCCAAGCAACTTCGCAGGCTTTTGGCTCATAAGTTCTATCAACTTGTCGAGCGTAATAACGCCGCTGTCCACAAGATAAGTATATGACAGCGCAAATGCGCTTTCAAGTCCGCTGATACCGTTGGCAGCCGCAGAAAAATCCACGTTTTTATCTTCGTAATGGTGCGGAGCGTGATCGGTGGCAATTACGTCTATAGTGCCGTCGGCAAGTCCCGCTAAGACTGCCTGCCTGTCTTTTTCAGTACGCATAGGCGGATTTACCTTGGAATTGGTATCGTAATCCAGTATCAATTCGTCAGTGCCTGCAATATAATGCGGACAAGTCTCACAAGACACTTTCACACCTCTTGCCTTGGCTTCTCTGATTAGTTGAACTCCGCCGGCTGTGCTTACGTGGCATATATGAACTTTGGTATCAAGCATTTCGGCAAGTATTATTTCTCTTGCAATCATAATATCCTCGGCGCAAGACGGTATACCCTTCAATCCCGCTTTGGTAGCGTTTTCGCCCTCGTTGACAACGCCCTCGTTGATGAGTGATTTTTCTTCGCAGTGCGAACACAGCAAAAGATTGTAGTCCTTGGCATACTCAAGCGCAAGCCTCATCATCTGCGCTGTGGTGACGGGTTGTCCGTCGTCGCTCATTGCGATTGCTCCCGCCTCTTTCATACTGCCCATCTCTGCCATAGACTCGCCTTTAAGTCCGACGGTAATCGCGCCAATTGGATAAACCTTGGCAAGGTCAACTTCTTTGGCTCTGTCGACGATATACTTGACGATATATCTATTGTCGGTGACGGGCTTGGTATTAGGCATACAGCACACTGTGGAAAAACCTCCCGCAACTGCCGCCGCGCTACCGCTTGCGATATCTTCTTTATATTCAAGTCCCGGCTCTCTCAAATGCACGTGCATATCTATAAACGCGGGCAATGCCGTCAAGCCGTCCGCCTCGATAATCTCGTCGAAATTCCCCTTGATATTCTTGCCAACTTGAGCAATTCTATTGCCCTCTACGACTATATCGCACTTGTCCTTGCCTATAAAACAATTTTTAATAAGTAATGACATAAATAATACTCCTTTGTCTTTCGACTTTACTGCGTTTCGCTCAAAATGACGCTCTAGGCGCAATCCTCATTCTGACTAATCATTTGCCTATATAAAGCGCGCGAGAAAAGCGCTGTTATTTTTGTCTGCACTATGGCGAAATGAAGTCGTCAAGTTGCCATACACTGAACAACAAAGAGCGGCGCTATACGCGCTCGTCCACACTGCACCACTCCAAAAGCGCCATACGCGTGGCAACTCCGCTCGTCACCTGATCGTCTTTAAGACAGAATTCCGAATCAAGCACGTCGCAATCTATCTCTATACCTCTATTGGCGGGTCCCGGATGCATAACTATTGCGCCTTTGTTGCACAAAGCCATACGCTCCATACTCACGCCGTAAAATCTGCTGTATTCTTCTACGCTTGGAAAAAGCCCTTTTTGCTGACGTTCGAGTTGAATCCTCAACCCCATAATTACGTCGGAGCCCTCAAAAGCCTCCTTTGCATTCTTGCACACTACGCAGGGCTGAGTTTCAATGCCCCTTGGCATTAGAGTATTAGGCGCAAAAACTTTGACTTTTGCTCCCATTTTGCTGAGACCCACAATATTGCTTTGCGCAACTCTGGAGTGCTTGACGTCGCCTATTATTGCGACTTCCAATCCCTTGAGACTTCCGAAAGTCTTTTGCATAGTATACATATCGAGCAGCGCTTGCGTAGGATGCGCGTGCAGACCGTCTCCGCCGTTGATTACACTTGCCCTTACGTGTTTTGCAATGAGCGCGGGCGCGCCTGCCACCGAATGTCGTATGACAATCACGTCGGCTTGCATTTTGTCAAGCGTAACCGCAGTGTCTATAAGACTTTCACCTTTCTTTACGCTTGAGCCGCTTGTGGTAATGCCCACAGTCTGCGCCCCGAGATATTTACCCGCGAGTTCAAAAGAACATCGGGTACGCGTGGAATTTTCATAAAAGAGAGTGACCATACTCTTGCCTTTGAGTATATCAAGAGTTTTGTTTGCGCCTGAAATCGCATCTTCCATAAATTTTGCTCTCTGCAAAAGACTGGAAATATCGTCTGAACTTACTTGCGCTAGTGCTAAAAAATCTCTTTTCATTAAGTCTCCTTATAGTTTCACTAATATATTTTAGCATATAATATATAAAATTAAAAGAATATTTGTGTAATTTGTTCTGCAAAAATCTTTGCCACCTCGAACAACTATGTTTGTCACATCAAACAACTATTCTTGTCACCTCGAGCGTGGCCGAGAGGTCTAATCCTTTTATATACATACTGATTAGATTTCTCCGCTGCGGTCGAAATGTCAATGGGCATAAAAAAACACCGCTCTGAGCGGTGCTTTCTTTTTTACTCTTCGGATATTGTCGATACCGGACAACCCGCTGCGCAAGAACCGCAACTGATACAAGCGTCAGCGTCGATAACGTATTTGTCATCACCCTCTGAAATTGCGCTTACCGGACAACCCTCTGCGCACGCGCCGCACTTAATGCAGTCATCACCTATTACGTATGCCATAATCTTACTCCTTTACGTTTAGTACCCTTATTTTAGCACGGCAAAATCCCTTTGTCAATGTATATTTTATACTATTTTACGACAACTGCCACTTAATATAATCCAATACCGCTTCTTTCTTTTTACTACCGAGTTTACGATATAAATTTATGAGATTTTTCTCGTCGGGAGAATAATTTAAATCTTCATTTATAACTATAATACTCTCTTCACTTTCTCTTCCAAGTAAATAATCTACGCTGCAAACAAAACAATTTGCAAGCGCTACAAGTCCGTCAAACGACGGCAAACTTCTACCTGTCTCCCACGTATTGATATTACTTTGCGAAATACCGCAGGTATTTGCTACTTGCTCCTGCGTCATTCCTGCATTTTTTCTTATAGTTTTTAATCTATCTGCAAATTTTTCCATAATCTTTGATAAGAATATCAAAACTTCACTAAAACAATTTGACATTAGTGTAACTATAGTATAAAATTTTATACATGTTAGCGTAAGTACACTTAAAGGAGTTTAATATGTCCTCAAACGATTTAATCAAAATGAATGTATCTAATGCGATAAAAACCAGCAGTATGACTTTAAGGGAAATATCCAAACTGTCAATAATAAATTACTCTACTATTATTAAATATGCCAACAAAACTAGAATTCCCAAATTAAAAAACTTAATTAAACTTGTAATTACTCTTAATATAAAAATTGACGACATACTAGATGTCAATGTTAAAACATCTATATGTAATCAAAAAAACCGAAGAAGTAACAAAAAAGTTACTTCTTCACGCCGTAATTAAATATTTAATCTTCGAGTTTTTTGAGTTCGTTTTCGTCGACTTCGTCTTGAGCGTAATTCTTTTTTGCTCCGAATTTAGGGGAGAACAGCACTTCAAATTCGCCTACTTTGTAATACTTTTGCTCAACGCCGCCGTCGCGCTCGATAGTGACTTTGATTTTTTCTCTGAGCAAGTCCACCTCATCGACTCTGCCTTGACCATCTTCTACTTTAACTGTTGAGCCTATCTTTGGCATACGTTTGTTTGCCTCGGCATAAAATTCATTTTCGTACCTAAGACAACACATCAACTTGCCGCACATACCGCTGACCTTGGTGGGATTGAGCGAAAGATTTTGATTCTTTGCCATCTTGACGGTTGACTTCTCATAATCGCACCCCGAACATATACAACAGCATTCTCTTCCGCACATACCCATAGCGCCTCGAAGTTTTATATCGTCGCGCTCATAGATTTGGCGAAGTTCTATTCTCATATGCATCTTACCAGCCAAGTCCTTGACAAGTTCTCTAAAGTCAACTCTGCCGTCCGCAGTAAACGAAAAGATTATCTTGGATCTGTCAAAGGTATATTCCGCGTCGACGAGTTTCATCTTAAGAGCGTGCTTATCAATAAACTTCTGGCATAATTTTAATGCGCCTTCCTTTTTCTCCAGATTCTCCTTTACGCGCTCTTCATCCTCCGGCGTAGCCTTGCGAACCACGGGCTTGAGCGGAGCCTTTATTTCATCGTCTGGGACTTCTTTGTTGGATTGCGTAACACGCGCATATTCAAGTCCGCGTACCGTCTCTACGATTACGCCGTCTCCCTCTGAAAATTCTATATTCAGCGGATCGAAATAATACTGCTTGCAAGTCGATCCAAACTTTACGCCTACAATTATCGGCATAGGTACTTCACCTCCATCATTTTTATGAATAAATTATCAAGTATATTATCGTCTTTGCAATAACTCTCTATCTTTTGTTTTGCCTCGATTATCAACTCGTTGAAATTGACAAGCGTTGCGATATTAAAACTATCTAGCAAGACGTTGACTCTTTCAAAGCCATCGACGGCAACTCCGCTTTTGCGTTTTAGCAAAACTCCGCATATAAGTTGCATTATGTCGAGATATCGCGCGAGTCTTCCGTCCTTGATATCAAGTCTTTTTTGCATCTTGAGATTGACTTTTGTTGACGTCAGTTCCTTGAGTACGAATATAACTTCGCTCATATCGCCAAAGTATTCTTCATCATTTAGCAGGCTCTCACACCTTGCCAACGACCCCAAACAACAATCTACCGCCTCTTCAACAAGGCTCTTTGGCTTACCTATGTAATTGTCGTCAAAAAATTCCGTCAACTGCCTTTTGCCGAAAGGCGCAACCGAAAGTTTTTTGCTTCGCGATTTTATGGTATCAAGCACTGCAGACGGTCTCGTCACGCCAAGCAAAAACACCACTCCGTCGATAGGTTCTTCCAGACTTTTGAGCAAAAAATTCTGCACTTTAGAGTCTACGCTGTCAAGCGCGCGTATTACCATTATCTTTCTTTCGCCCACGCTCTTGACATATACTTTCTCTATAAACTCTCTTATGCCGTCGGCTTTGAGATTATTAGGTTCAAATATATCTTCGTGATTTTTGTCTTCTACCTTTTGACAAACCACGCACTTGCCGCAACCTCCTTCTTCGCAAAGTATCGTCTCGCTGCACAAGTCTATAAGTCCGTCCACAGCCAAAGCGTCCTCGCACATTATCATATAACAATGGTTGAGCCGCCCCGCCTTTAAATCGCTTTGGAGACTTTTATAAGCCTTGGTATCCTTGAGCAACGCGCTGTATCTCAACATTATACGATACCTCTTTGGCGCAAAAGATTTATTATCTTTTGATGCGTCGCACTTGCCTCGCCCGAGCAGTCAACTCGCGCTATACGGTGAGGATACAACTCGCAAGCCTGCAAATATCCGTCGTATACTCTTTGATGAAAACTCTCGCCTTCTTGCTCCAGTCTGTCTCCTGCGTCCGCTCCGCCCTTTCTGGCGAAAGCCAACTTTGGAGGAAGGTCTAGAAATACTGTCAAATCAGGCATAACCTCCCCGCAAGCAAGTCGGTTGAGTATATCTACTTGCTCCGCGCCTAGCCCTCTCGCAACGCCTTGATAAGCAAATGTAGAATCTATAAATCTGTCGCATACGACGAGTTTACCGCTTTGCAAAGCAGGCTTTATCACAGCCTCGACGAGTTGAGCGCGCGAAGCGCTGTAAAGCATTGCCTCGCACATTCCCGTCATACCGGCATTGTCTACGTCTAATATTATATCCCTTATCTTTTCGGATATCGCGTTGCCGCCCGGCTCTCTCAAAAATACCGCGTCGACGCCCTGCGCCTCAAGATACGCTCTGATCATTGCAAGTTGCGTCGTCTTGCCTACGCCCTCTCCGCCTTCAAAAGTGATAAACTTTCCTTTCATAATTATTATACTTATCTCCGCTTGTATTCAACAGAATATGCGCGCAACTCATTTGATTGAGAGTAAATGCGCATATTCTGTTGAATACAAGCGGAGA
>WSNH01000196.1 GCA_013316135.1 Clostridia bacterium | reverse complement strand
TGATAATGCTCTTGTTGGGTACTTTATTGGTTGGCAGCGCAGTTGCGTGCCAGATTCAAGCCCCACAGAAAGACGGCGAGTACGGAGACTGGAGCGTAGATTGGAGCGGACTCCGTCCGGGCGTAAAACCGCCTCAAGGAAGCAATCCGCAACCGCCTAGCGGCAATACCCCGGACGACGAGGAAGGGGGAAGCACGGTAATTCCGCCAAGCGAATTGACGCCCGCTACAAAGCCTGTGACATATACGGCTATGATAAAGAGCGCTACCAACAGCCTCAACGTACGCTCTGCTCCGTCGACGAGCGGACAGGTGCTGGGCAAACTCGACAAGGGGGATATGGTAAGATATGAAGGACTGCAAAACGGCTGGTATAAGACGGTATACAAGCAAAAGACGGCGTATATATATGCGGGTAATAACTATGCTTTCGTAGTGCATATGAAGCAAGGCAGCGAAAAAGTGGAAAACGTAATTGCCGTGGGAGAAGAACAGTTGGGGTATCCCTACGTTTGGGGAAGCCAACGCTATCACTGGGGCAACGGAACGCTCAATACCAATTTTGTTCCCGGTCAGTTTGACTGCTCTGCGCTTATGCAGTATATCTTTTACAAAGGCGCAGGCGTGCTGATGGATCTCAATACACGCTCTCAAGTCTTACAGGGTAAAGAGGTGCCGCTCGCAGACTTGCAAAGAGGCGACGTAATGTTCTTCACCAATGACAGTAGATATAATAATACGGGTGTGGAGAGAGTGGGACACGTGGCTTTGTATCTAGGCGATAATTACATACTCCATACGGCTTCGGATCACGCTGTAATAGAGGAGATAAGCGCCAAGAGGTGGAGTTATTTCATAGTGGCAAAACGCTTTATATAAATATGGACGTAATGGGAAAATAAATCAAATTAGATATCTCGATTTTCTTTGATGAGGTTGAGAAATAAAGTAGTACGTCACGTCAAATATATCGCTACGCACGTTTTAGAAATATGCGGCTATAAAAATTGAGAATATGGATAATTAAGTATAAAAAGTTTACTCTCGGCAATGACAATTGCCATAATAAACAGTAAAACTGCCTCCAAATATTTTTACTGTCGTTGTCGGGAGTTTTCCTTCCTGTATAATCGAGCCTTAAATGGGTATGATTGATACAGGGAGGTTTTTTTATGAAGTTAATGGATAAGAGTAATACGTATGAAAATATCGTCAAAGAGTTAGAAAGCAGAGGAAAGAATATGGCGGTGTTGAGCGTCTTTTCGGACAGAGCCAGAGAGCAAGGGTATTTTACCGTTGCGGACAGGTTGGATACTATAGCAAAACAGGAGAGCGAACACTGCAAGGTACTGTATAGAATTATGCAGGAGGGCGACGAAGTGGACACGCTCGCGAATCTCATATATTGCGCGGGACAGTTGCACGCGTCCGCAAAGAGACTTAAGGATGCTTTTGCAGTGACGGCAAGGCAAGAGGGCTTTGAATATATTGCCGGCGTCATTGATGAAGTCGCTAAGGTGGATAGCGCAACCGAAGAAGAATTAAAAGGCGTAATGTCAGATCTTAAGGTGGGTAAGTTGTATAAAGACAGCAAGATAGTTAAGTGGCAGTGCATCAAGTGCGGATATTTATCTCACGGAGCAGACGCGCCGCAAATGTGCCCGCTGTGTTCGTCCCAAAAAGGTTATTTTCAAAAATCGCAAAAATGACTCGCAACTTATGATTGAAATAATTATTGATTTATTTACTGCCGGCGTGTTATAATAACTGAGTCAATGTAATACTTGAGAATAAATTGCATTAGGGCGGGAAATGAAATTTTTGGTGATTGACGACAACAATAGGACGAATCAAAGTATTGCCGACATTCTCGGTAAACTTGGAAACTGCGACAGCGCCTACGACGGCGTCGAAGGTCTTTATATGGCTGAGGCAAAAGCGTATGATTTGGTCGTAACCGAATTGATATTGCCCAAAAGAAGCGGGATTGAGATAATAAGAGAGTTGAGGAAAAAGAGCAATTGCCCAATTTTGATAGTATCGGCTCTGAATTCAGTCGAAAAAAGGATTGAGGGGCTTAAAGCGGGCGCAGACGATTATTTAAGCAAACCATTCAACAACGAAGAACTGTTGGTTAGAGCAGAAGCAATATTGCGACGTTATAATAATAATTTTTATAGCAAATACGTCAACGGCAATATTGAACTTGATTACAACAGCAAAATGTTGAAGATCAAAGGCGAGTACGTCAGAATGTCCGGCAAAATTTACGATATTTTGGAGTGTCTTATACGCAGCCGCAATATTATAGTCTCAAAAGACCAACTTTTCAACAGAATATGGGGGCTTGACAGCGATACCGTGATCACGGTTGTCGAAGTATATGTCTCTAAATTAAGAAAACTGTTAGAAGGCTACGGTTGCGTAGGTTATCTTAAGACAATTAAAAACTTGGGATATATGTGGTCTGATACCAAACATCTCATATCGGATGAAGAGGATTCTTGAATCTAAAATTTATTTTCTAT
>WSNH01000195.1 GCA_013316135.1 Clostridia bacterium | reverse complement strand
TGACGATATTTTCTTGCAATTATTCTGCCATAGTGGTATTATATCTAGGCAAGAATTGAATGGAGGTATTCATATTATGTCTAAAGTATGTGCTATCTGCGGTAAAGGTCAACAAAGCGGCAACAAAGTAAGCCACTCTAACCGTAAATATAGAAGAAGTTGGGGAGCCAACGTACAAAAGGTAAAAGTCGTCAACACAAACGGTTCTACTCAAAGTTTGTACGTATGCACAAGATGTTTGCGTAGCGGCGCTGTAGAGCGCGTTTAATCAATTAAGATAAACCGATAAATTACACCCTGATAATTCAGGGTGTTTTTCTTTTACTTTTTAGCCTTTTCTTTTGAATACTCTCAATATTGCCTTAATAAATCTAGGTGGATTGATACAAATAATTCTCATAATCGCCTCCAATATTCTTTGTTGCAATATATGAAGTCTGTAAGAATTGTGTGACTGTGTTTATTTATTTGAAGCAAACTTAAGCGCCTTTATAGCATCTTTTGGACTGCTTGCGCCAAAAATAAAACTACCGCTGACGGCAATATTAAGCCCCCTATGCTCCATTTCGGCTATATTATCTACGCTTACGCCGCCGTCAAACTCGATTACGACGTCTCTATCTCCTATCAAGTCCTTTATTTGGCTGATTTTTTCCATTGTCTCCGGTATAAACTTTTGCGCTGAAAAGCCTGGATAAACCCCCATAAGCATTACTAAGTCAACCATATCAATATATTTGCTTATAGAATTGACTTCGATATTAGGATTGAGAACCAGACCCACTTTCTTTCCGTGCCTGTGAACGGTGTCAATTATGGATTCTACGCTTTCGCTAGCCTCTGCGTGGAAGGTAATAATGTCTGCTCCGGCCTCCAAAAACTTGTCAATATACCTCTCGGGTTTGGTAATCATAAGATGAACGTCCAAAGGCAAAGTAGTATGCTTTCTGATTGCCTTAATCATAGGCGGTCCAAACGTAAAGTTAGGACAAAAAATCCCATCCATTACGTCGCAATGAACCCAATCCGCGCCCCAATCCGCAAGTTTTGACACCGCCGCCCCCATATTTGCAAAATCCGCCGAAAGTATTGACGGTGAAATCTTTATGCTCATCTTTTATTCTCCTTAATTCAAGATATAGTATTTTTATTAAAATAGGTTGATTAAACGCATATTTGAACATTGTTCAATTATTACTTTTATCAATCGTATCTCTTATTCCATCTGTTTTCTACGTATTCAAAAAGTCTTGCGTATCTTTCATACCTGCTTTTTGCAATTTTTTTGCGTTCCACCGCTTCCTTAACTCCGCAAGCCTCTTCTTTATAATGATTGCAACATCTAAACTTGCATTTCTCCGCATACTCGTCAAAGTCAGTATAATAAGTAGACAGTCTTGACGGATCGAAAAGAGGTATCTCCAACTTATTGAAACCGCAAGTATCAGCAATCTGCGTGCCGTCTACAAGCGTAATAATCTCAATATGACGAGTAGTATTTCGTCCTCTGTCACCTTTTTTGCTCAAATCTCCGGTTTTTTGCTTGTCTTCCCCCAAAATACAGTTGATAAGCGATGATTTACCTACGGCAGACTGTCCTGCAAGACAAACAAACTTACCTCTAATCTTATCCATAAGTAAGTCGACGCCTTGATTTGTCTGAGTGGATATAACTAAAATATCTGCAATATCCTTATAATCGTTGGCTACGTCTTGCGCGACGGCGTCCGCCCCCTCCATATCCGCCTTGTTTACACAGATAATTGGCTGAATACCGTTTTCCGTCGCTCCAATTATCAATTTATCTATGAGCATCATATCGGGTTTTGGTATCGGCGCAAGCACTATAACTATACCGTCCATATTACTGACGTAAGGACGAACAAGTTGAGTTCGCCTAGGACGCACGCTCTCAATTATGCCTTCTTTGTCCAAAACAATATCAACTATATCTCCGATAAACAACTCTCCGTTTTGTTTTAGTTTACCGCGCGGATAGCACTTGACTTTTTCACCGCTTGACAAAGCCACGGTATAAACTCCGCCCACTCCTTTTATAATCTGTCCGCTTGTCTTGACTTTGATAATTGCCTCCTAATGCGAAATAGTCGCGATTTTTATTATTATAGGTCGATTATTTATTACATTGAACAATGTTCAAAATCTCTTTTGCTGCCAAGTACTCTCTGTAATTCATACCGTACAACTCGCTTTCTTTGTCTTGAATATTATCCAATATATTCTTGAGATCGTTGCAAACTATAGTGATATCCTCATAAAAACTCTCCCTATTTATCTATTGTTCCTTAATATACAGCATGGCAGAAGTGGCTGCATTTGCTCCATCCGATACTGCAGTTACTACTTGTCGCAGCATCTTATTCCGAACATCTCCTGCTGCAAAAAAGCCAACTGCAGAAGTTTTCCCTGTCTCGTCTGCTACAACATAACCGTTTTGATCCAACTCTACGATATCCTTTACCACATCAGTTGCCGGAATCATTCCAACTGCAATAAACACACCATCCAC
>WSNH01000011.1:4268-15796 GCA_013316135.1 Clostridia bacterium | reverse complement strand
CTATAAATATGGCGACCATAATAGGGGCTATAAAGGGGAAAAATATCAAGAATCTCGGCAGCGGCAACCCCGGCACTATGAACGTAATGAGAAGTATCGGAAAAGGTTGGGGCGCGTTGACTTTTGCTTTTGACTGCGCAAAGGGAGTTGCATTTGCGCTTATAGGTAAGTTTGCTATTGACGGAGGGTCGACTGATTGGATGTTTATACTCGGCGCCGTAGCCGTAGTGGGACATATATTGCCTGTATATACCAAATTCAAGGGCGGAAAGGGCGTAGCCACGACGTTGGGAATGTTTTTGGTGGCGACTCCCATAGTCGGTCCTTGCGTATTGCTTGGTCTGGTGATATATTTGTTGTTATGCAAGATAGGATTTATCGGCTCATACCTCGCCGTCACAGCGTTGACAATAGCCAATTGTATTAAATATAGAAATAGTATTATAGCAATCATATGCTGTCTTGTAATTTGGTTGCTTGTAATCGTAAGACACAAAGACAACGTTAAGAGATTTATAAAAGGTAAGGAAAATACGCTTTCTATCGTCGGGAAGAACGAGGTCAAGGAAAATATCATTTCTCAAGACGAGGCGCAAGACACTCTTGAGAGTAGTGATAGCGACGACTTGCAAGATACGCAGAACGGCGAGACAAAAGACAATCAGAACTAACAGAGGTGGATATGAAACTTGGTGTAGTAGGACTTCCCAATGTGGGAAAAAGCACGTTATTTAATGCAATTACGCAAGCGGGAGCAGAGAGCGCAAATTATCCTTTTTGCACAATTGAGCCCAACGTGGGCGTAGTCGCAGTTCCCGACGAAAGACTTGACCTTTTGGCGAAACTTTACAACAGCAAAAAGGTTACGCCTACGGCGCTCGAATTCGTCGATATAGCGGGACTTGTCAAGGGCGCGTCAAAGGGCGAGGGACTTGGCAACAAATTTCTTTCGCACATCAGAGAAGTTGACGCAATAGTGCACGTAGTCAGATGTTTTGACGACGCCAATATCACACACGTAGATGGCAGTGTAGATCCTTTGAGAGATATAGAGACCATAGAATTTGAATTGATTTTTGCAGATATGGACAGCGTGCAAAAGCGCGCAAACAAGGCAAGGACTTCGGCAAAAGGCGGAGATAAAAAATATCTGGTCGAAGCCGACCTTATGGACAGGATATACGCCGAGTTGGAAAAGGGAAAGCCGGCAAGATTGATAGATATGTCCGATGACGAGAAGGAGATTGCAAGAGATTTGTTTTTGCTTACGTCAAAGCCTGTTATATATGCGGCTAACGTAGGCGAGGATGATGTGGCAAACGGCGGAAACGAATATGTCGACAGGGTGAAGAATTTTGCTCGGACACAGGGCGCAAAGACTGTTATGATATGCGCAAAACTCGAAGAGGAACTCGCCGGACTTGACGATGACGACAAACAACTTTTCAGAGATGAATACGGCATCAAGCAAAGCGGACTTGACCAACTGGTATCGGCTTGCTACGACCTCTTGGGACTTATTAGTTATCTTACGGCGGGAGAGAAGGAGACCAGAGCCTGGACTATTACGAGGGGCACGAAGGCTCCACAGGCGGCAGGTAAGATTCATAGCGACTTTGAAAGAGGATTTATCAGAGCGGAAATTGTCGACTGGAAAGTGCTTTTGGAGTGCGGATCTTACGTCGCGGCAAAGGAAAAAGGCAAGGTAAGAAGCGAAGGCAAAGATTATGTAATAAAGGACGGAGACGTGGTGTTATTCCGTTTCAACGTATAACGGTTTTGAGGATTTTATGGATTACAGACAACTTATTATTGACAGCATAAATATCGACGGAATAGATAAGCAAGATTTGCTTACGCTCGTTACTGCGCCAAAAGACAGCGCTATGGGCGATTTGTGTATACCTTGTTTTAAACTTGCTAAGGAAATGAAAAAATCTCCTACGGTCATTGCAGACGAGATTGCAAAGTCAGTCGATAAGGGAGATATGATAGAGCAAGTGACGGCGGTTGCAGGGTTTGTCAACTTCAAATTCGACAATGTCAAGTTTGCCAAGCAAGTTCTTGCCGACGTATTGGCAAATGGCGACGGTTACGGTAAGAGCAATGAGGGGAATGGGAAGACGATTTGCATAGACTATTCTTCTGTCAATATTGCCAAGCCTTTTCATATGGGTCACTTGCTCAATACTGCGCTTGGAGGCGCAATATATCGCATATATACCGCGCTTGGTTACAATGTGGTGGGTATCAATCACTTGGGTGATTGGGGCACTCAATTCGGCAAACTAATAGTGGCATACAAACTATGGGGAAACAAAAATGAAATCGACGAGCGCGGCGTAAGGGCGCTTGTAGAGATATACGTCAAATTCCATAAAGAAGAGGAAAAAGATCCGTCTTTGGGAGACGAGGCAAGAGCTTGGTTCAAGGCAATCGAGAACGGCAATTCAGAAGCGCTTGAACTGTTTGAATATTTCAAAGAGATTACTCTCAAAGAAGTCAACAGAATTTACGAGAGACTACATATCAAATTCGACAGTTATGCAGGCGAATCTTTTTACAACGACAAGATGCAACCTGTGCTGGACGAATTGACGGAAAAGGGCTTGCTTCAAGAGAGCGAGGGCGCCAAGGTCGTCAAGTTTAAAGACGATATGCCGCCTTGTCTGCTCCAACGCTCTGACGGCGCGACGCTTTATGCTACGAGAGATATGGCGGCGGCTTTTTATAGGAAGAATACCTATGATTTTGACAAGTGTCTTTACGTAGTCGCGTATCAGCAAAACCTTCACTTTCAGCAGATATTCAGGGTACTTGAGATGATGGGCTGCGAGTGGTCAAAAGATATGGTGCACGTAGCGCACGGAATGGTGTCTTTGGAAAGCGGCGCAATGTCGACCAGAGAGGGCAACGTGGTATTTCTTGAAGACGTACTCAACAGCGTTGTTGCAAAGGCAAAGCAAGTCATTGAAGAAAAGAATCCCGATCTTGAAGACAAGGACAAGATTGCCGAGCAGATTGGCGTAGGCGCAACGCTTTTCGGTGTGCTATACAACAGTAGAATAAAGGATATGGTATTCTCTTTTGACAAAGTTCTCAATTTTGAGGGGGAGACCGGACCTTATGTGCAGTATACCTACGCAAGGTGCAACAGTTTGTTCGACAAGTGCGGAGATATAGGGCAGGAGATAGATTACGCCGGTTTGGACAATTCTTCCAGCAAAGCCATAGTGGCGCTTCTTGACAAATATCCGCAGATACTTCAAGAGAGCGCGAAGAAATACGAGCCTAGCGTAGTCACGCGATATGCAATAGATTTGGCGCAAGCCTTTAACAAATTCTATTTTGAATGTAAGATAAATACAGAAAGAGACGGCATAAAGAATGCGAGACTTTTACTGACGAAAGCGGTAAGGCAAGTTTTGGGTAACGCTTTGGCGTTATTAGGTATAGAAACGCCGCAAAAAATGTAAATTATATTGGGATTAAAGCGAGGCGTTGCAATATTACACAGCAACAATGCTTTTCATATAACTTCAAACTATTAGTATGCCTGCGTTCGTTTGCAAAGTCCGAAAAACTTACGCCGCTCACTTCTCTCACTCAACTTGAGGGTATATATCATTATTGCCAATGAGTATGAGCAAATGGTTTTGGCTCGCAACATTCTATATAAAACTCTGATGAAAAATCTTTAAATTACCGTCACAATTTTGTTGACAATAATATTTTAAATGATATAATGTTTGTTAGAAGTCTAACAATTGGTGGCAAATGGAAAAGACAATAAGTTTTGAATTGCGTTTTATCAACAATCAAATCAAGAGAAGAATCAACTCAATTCCTATATTGCAAAACAATGATATCAAGGGAATTTACGGTCACGTCATAGGTTTTTTGAGCGAGAACGCTCATAAAGACGTTTATCAAAAAGACATAGAGGAGCATTTGTCTATCAGACGTTCAAGCGTGACAAGTTTGCTCAATCAGATGGAAAAAGCAGGGTTTATAGAGAGGCATTCAGTTGACGGCGACGGCAGACTCAAAAGAGTTGCGTTGACGCAGAAGTCTTTGGATATACACGGCAGCATAGAATGCGAACTTAGCAAAATAGAGATCAAGTTGAGAGAGGGAATGAGCGAGGATGACCTCGACACGCTTTTTCGTTTGCTTGACAAGATAAAGAATAACGTAGAGAAAGAACAAATTTAAAGAAATAAAAATAGAAGGAGATTAAGGTGAACACGATAAAGAAATTGATGAAAAGCATCAAGCAGTTCAAGGGCGTATCAATATTATCGCCGGTGTGCGTGACTGTAGAAGTAGCATTGGAATGTATTATTCCGCTTTATATGATTGAAATGCTTGCAAAGATTCAAGAAGATAATTCCATAAAAAACATCTTACTTTATGGAGGGATACTGTTGGCGCTTGCCGCATTTTCTCTAGTGTTTGGCGTGCTTGCAGGCAAATTTGCCGCGACGGCGTCGACGGGGTTTGCAAAAAACTTGAGACAGGATATGTATTACCGTATTCAAGGATTTGCATTTTCCAATATAGACAAGTTTTCGGCGCCTAGTTTGGTGACGAGAATGACGACGGACGTATCCAATGTGCAACTTGCTTATATGATGATAGTAAGAGTTGCAGTTAGATCGCCGATAATGTTGGTTTTCTCGTTGATTATGGCGTTTGTCATAAACGTAAAGATCGCATTTATATTCTTAGCGCTCGTGCCTATACTTGGCGCGGGACTGTTTATACTGTTTAGACTTGTAGACCCCATATTTACAAGGGTATTCAAGAAGTACGACGCTATGAACGAGTCTATACAGGAAGATATAAAAGGTATTAGGGTAGTTAAGTCTTATGTGAGAGACGAATATGAAAATAAAAAATTCCAAAAGACGTCCAATGACGTGCGTTATGACTTCCTCAAAGGTGAAAAGATAATAGCCGTTGCTAATCCGCTGATGCAATTCTGTATGTGGTTTTCGATATTGATGATATGTTTTTTGGTGCCGATGTTCGGCGTCAAAGAAGGCGTAGACAAATCGTCGGAAATGTCTTCGCTTATCGTCTACGCGTCGCAGATACTCTCGTCGCTTATGATGCTCAATATGGTAATGATAATGATTTCAATGGCAAATACTTCCGCAAAGCGTATAGTAGAAGTATTGAGCGAAGAGAGCGATTTGCGCAATCCCGATAACCCTGTGTATGAGGTCAAAAACGGCGACGTTCGTTTTGAAGACGTTGATTTTAAATACGATGTCAAGGCAGATAGGCGCGCGCTTAAAGGCGTAAATCTCGATATTAAGTCCGGCGAAACCGTGGGCATACTCGGAGGTACCGGCAGTAGTAAAACTTCGCTTGTCAATCTTATACCGAGACTTTACGACGCAACGAGCGGTCACGTATATGTCGGCGGTCTAAACGTAAAAGATTACGATCTTGATACTTTGCGTAACCAGGTCGCGGTGGTGTTGCAGAAAAATGTTCTTTTCTCCGGTACGATAAAGGAGAACTTGAGGTGGGGCAATTCCGACGCAAGCGACGAGGAACTCGAGAGAGTATGCAAGTTGGCTCAGGCGCACGATTTTATTATGGGATTTCCTGACAAATACGATACTTATATCGAGCAGGGCGGAACCAACGTATCGGGCGGACAAAAGCAAAGGCTTTGCATAGCGAGGGCGTTGCTCAAAAAGCCTAAGATACTCATTCTTGACGACTCGACGAGCGCAGTTGATACAAAAACGGACGCTTTAATTCGCAAGGCGTTTGCAGACGAGATACCCGGTACGACAAAGTTTATAATAGCGCAAAGAGTTGCGTCGGTACAGGATGCGGATAAGATAATCATTATGGACGGCGGAAGCGTAGCAGATATCGGCGCGCATGAAGAGTTGCTTGCTCGCAACCCAATATATCAAGAAGTTTACTACTCTCAAAACAAGACTATTACGACGGGGAGGTAAAGGTCAATGGCTCAAAGAATAACTAAAAGCAATAAGGGCGTAATGTCCATACTTAGCAGACTTATCAAGTATATGTTTGAATATTATAAATTGCCTTTGATCATTGTGCTTATTTGCATTACGCTCAACTCTATGGCGGCAATAAGTTCGTCGATATTTATTGAGAGAATTGTCAATGACGTTATTACCCCGGGCATTGCAAACGGTTGGGATAGCGTTAAAGACAAGTTGCTCACAATCATAGGTATTATGATAGGCATATATATTGTCGGACTCATAGCCTCGTTTGTATATACCAGAATTATGGCGCACGTTACGCAGGGATTTTTGTATCACGTCCGCAACGATATGTTCAATAAGATGCAATCGCTTCCCATCAAGTTCTTTGATACTCATACGCACGGCGATATTATGAGTATTTACACCAATGATACGGATGCTATTCGCCAACTTATTTCGCAGAGTATTCCGCAGGCTTACGCCTCTTTAGTTGCGGTCATTACGTTGCTTGTAACAATGTTGGTTTCGAGCATATGGCTTACTTTAGTAGTACTTGCCGGCGTAGGCGTAATGGTAATGGTCATAAGACTCATAGGCGGAAAGAGCGCAAAATACTTTATGCTTCAACAGGGCGCGATAGGCAAGACGGAAGGATTTATAGAAGAGATGATGCACGGACAAAAAGTGGTCAAGGTGTTCTGTCACGAAGAGCAATCTAAGTCAGACTTTGACGCTATCAACAATTCGCTTTTCAAAGCCAGCGAGAAAGCCAATAAATACGCAAATATCTTAATGCCGACGCTTGGCAACATCGGTCACGTGCTCTATGTCGTCGTTGCAATCGTAGGAGGTATTCTTGTACTGGCAGGCGCGCGCAATCTTACTTTGACGGGGCTGGCGGTCGGCGGCATAGAGATGGGCGCAATAGTAGCGTTTTTGAATATGAGCAGACAGTTTACGTTCAATATTTCTCAAGTATCTACCCAACTTAACGCTGTCGTAATGGCTACTGCCGGCGCGGATAGAATATTCAAGTTGCTTGACCAAACTTCAGAGTTGGACGAAGGCTACGTTACTCTTGTCAATGCCAAAGAAGAAGACGGTAAACTCGTTGAGTGTCAAGAGCGCACGGGTATATGGGCGTGGAAGCATCCTCATAAGGCAGACGGCACCGTTACGTTTGAAAGACTTACCGGAGATATTGAACTAAACGAAGTTGACTTTGGCTACGTGCCTGACAAACTCGTGCTGCACGACGTGACTATACACGCCAAGCCGGGACAAAAGTTTGCGTTCGTAGGCGCTACCGGCGCAGGAAAGACTACTATAACCAATCTTATCAACAGATTTTACGATATAGCAGACGGTAAGATACGTTATGACGGTATCAATATCAATAAGATAAAGAAAGGCGACTTGCGCAGGTCTTTAGGTATAGTATTGCAAGATACCAATCTCTTTACCGGCACGATAATGGACAATATACGTTACGGAAGGCTTGACGCAACAGACGACGAATGTATCGCGGCGGCAAAACTTGCCAATGCTCACGATTTTATCACGCGTCTTCCCAATGGGTACGAGACGATGCTTGCGGGCGACGGTTCAAATCTATCGCAGGGGCAAAAGCAGTTGCTTTCAATAGCAAGAGCGGCAGTAGCCGACGCTCCGGTAATGATTTTGGACGAGGCGACGTCGTCAATAGATACTCGCACTGAGGCGCTTGTCCAACAAGGTATGGACAGACTTATGGAAGGCAGAACGGTATTTGTAATTGCGCATAGACTTTCCACAGTGCAGAACTCCGATATGATCATTGTGCTTGACCACGGTCGTATTATAGAAAGCGGTAATCACGAAGAACTTATTGCGCAAGGCGGTCAGTATTATCAATTGTATACCGGTGCCTTCGAATTAGAATGAGCGCATATATTAGTGCGCTCACGTTAAATTTTACAAAACAATCCTATGTCATTTCGACTGGAGCGTAGCGTAATGGAGAAATCTTAACTGATTAGAAAACGCAGTATATCAAATTTGACGTACTGCGTTTTTTTAGTCTTATATAAACTTTTACAGTTTAATTATCAACTTTAGAAGAAGATTCGTCTTTTATTACTTCGTCTTGTTGAGTACTGCATACTTCTTTGACGGCAATATTAACTTGGCTTGCGACAGTTTGGTTTGCAAGCATTTTTGCTCTTTGCTTATATACGACTTCATTCATAAATGCTTTTGATGAGAAGAGAATCACGCCAAGTGCAAGCACAATTGCAATATCTACGAATACAAAAGAATTGTACGCAAGGCTGTATACGTACGCGTTTTGACCTGCGTCGGCGGCGTATTTGCCGAATGCAAACGCGCCTGAGAGAAAGTGCGACAAAAATCTCAATACGCTGGCGAGGATACCGCCTAGCAGTAGAGATACTTGCGGACACTTCTTGAATACTTCCATCTTAGCGAACGCTCCGCTTATGCCTATTGCGGAAAAGGCTATTGGATAGTCAAGCAAGAATTGCACGGGGTGTATAATATATGGGTCTTGTATTGCTTGCAATACGCCGTAGATAACGCCTATCAGCAAGCCTTTTTTCACTCCGAATATATAGGAAAAAATCATAAGCGGAAGAAGGGAAGCAAGCGTAACGCTGCCGCCTTGGGGTAATCTGAACAAGCGTACATACGATAAGGCAAAACTCATTGCAATGCAAATTGCGCCAAATGCGACTGACCGCGAATCAAATTTAAAGTTATCGTTTTTGCCGAGTACAAATGTAAGGACCGTGATTGCGGCTACCAATAAGACTGCGCTTATATACATCGGCGCGTCCTTAAAGTAAGGGGAGTAATAGTCGTCATTTTTGATATTGTCGACGTAATACTTGCCTATAAGAGCCATACAAATAATTGCGGCGGAAATGCAAAGCGCTATTGCTATATAGATAAGTATTCCAATAGTCTTTGGAGCGCGCTTTCGCAGATAAAGCAAAAACATAAATGCAAAAAGCGCAATGAATAATGCGAAGATAGGCCAGAAGAGAAGGTCGGGCAATTCGTCGCCGTCTGACGTCTTTACAGCCATCAGCAAGAGTAGGTTGTTCATAGTTTGTCTCCTTTTTCGCCGACGAATGAAAATAAAAAGCGCCCAATTAAACAATTGGGCGCCAATATACTTTCTGCGTTTCACGCGCTTTCGTTCAAGTATTACCTTGTCCGATTCAAGTGGTATAATCTCAGCTTTTTACAGCACCCACGGCGAATATATATTTATTTATATATCAAATATATTATAAGTCTTTGAATTTGTCAAACGCTTTGTTAAAAATTTTAAAATAATTTGTCGATTTTAGATTTCTTCACCTCGCATTGTTTGAAATGACAAGTCAAGCAATGTTAAAATCTTTGCATAAAAAAGTGGGTCGCATTTTTGCGACCCACTGTGTTGATAGGCTAAATCAAATTATTTAGCGCAGTTGCCGTATTTGAACTCAGTCAACTTGAGTATCAAGTCAATCTTCATCTTAATACCGCTGCCGAAGTCGATTTCTGCAGCCGCATCGCTAAGTTTAGCAGCCGACTTAGCCGTAATGGTAATGCCGTTGCTGTTTACTTCTACTTTAGCGGATACATTTGCTTTGCGCTCTTCTTCTCGATTAAGAATTATGTTGAGAAGTGAAGCGTCAATCGTAATGCCGTTTTTGCTTGCTTCAGCCTTAACGTTGATGGTTGTGTCGCCATAGTCTTTGTCGACTACCGGATTGCCATCCTTGTCATAAACAAGTACTTCGCCACTTTCGCCGGTTTCTTCATCAACTTTTACTTCAGTCTTATACTTGATATTCTCAGAAACAGTGTGATTTTGTACATCAACGCTGATTTTGCCATCGTTTACAATCAAGGTTAAGTTCTTTACGAGAGCAGCAAGAGCGTCCCAATCTACTTCGTCTTCATTGGTGTCGCCGGAAGAAGTTGAGCCGGAAGTGTCGCCTGATACATCGCCCGATACATCTCCTGAAACGTCGCCGCTGCCTATTCCGGGTTCATCTTCCTTGTCTGGAGGGAGAAGCGGCTTAATAGCGTTGATAACACCTGAAATGCTCATTCCGTTGCCAAGCAAGCCTGATATTGCTGTGCCAAGTTCTCCAATCAAAGAAAGATCAGTCAAGTTAACATTGCCGTCAATAATAGAAACGTCAAGTTTGAGATTTGGATTTTCTATGCTTACAATCTTAATGCTGAGTACGTTGATTACTCTAGTTGCGATAGTTTCAACCAAGGTCAAGATTTCGCTTGTCTTCTTTGCATTGAAGCTTACGCCGATAAGTTGAGTAGGATCAAGATCTGCAGCAAGTTCTATTGTATATTTGCCTGTAGGAATCTCAAGCGGAATATTCTTACCGTTGAGATTAATATTCACGCCGATTGCTTCTTTGAGTTCAAGTTCGCCGGCTGCAGTAAAGTTGATTGCGCTGATTGGCTTATAAGCGGATGGATCTGCGAGCGGACGCGGAGCATTGCTTGCGCTGTTGCCGAATGCAAAGTCAAGATCGAGACCGATGTTGCAATCTTTAGCGATGTTTACGCGTACAAAGTCGGTATTGTCAATTCTTGTGATTTTGATATCTTTCTTAGGTACGCCCAATTTTGCTTCGATACCGGCAAATTCAGCATCCTCAAAATCGTCGGCTCCTGCGCCTTTAAGTTTGATAGAAAGATCTATCGTCAAAGCTGGGAGGAGAGTCTTGAGATCGGAAGACTTCAAAGTAAGTCCGAGGTTTTCGGTATACTCGTCGATTATTTTCAAGTTATCCAACAAAGCGCCTGCTTTCTCAAAAATAGTATTGAGGTCAAGACGAAGAAGAACTTCGCTGTTGTCATTAGACTGATAGAGTTTTCCGAGAGAAGCTACGGTATCCATTATAGTGAATACGTTGTCGCCCAAGAAGGATTGAATCTTGTTGTCGATTGCGTCCGATTCTTCATCTGACACGTTTGCATTTTGATCTCTCAAAACAGTCTTGATGCTGAGTCCCTTGATAGCAAAATGCTGAGCGCTGTCACCGCTGCCGAGATCGACATAAAGATCGCCGAGGCCGAGTTTGTCTGTTTCGGAAGTAGCAAGAGTCTCTACATAATATACGTTAAGGACATTTGCATTGTTAGCCTTTACGTCAACGATGGACAAACCGAAGTTGGTCTCATTGTTATCGGCAGTGTTCAATGCTACGTTAGCGCCAAATTTAACAAGATATTCTTTTGTTGAATCACCGTATTCGGTGTTTACTCTCAATTGAGCGCTAGCCTTAAGGTTGTTAATCCTATTTCCGTTTGAAGAATTGTAGAGAGCATCTCCCAATAATGACGACAGAGATGTGCTCATATTCTTGTAGCCTTCCGGTGCGGCATTAGGATCAGTTTTCGGTTTACAACCGACTAAAGCCGTCACAGCAAGAGAAAGAACCATCACTGCTATCAAAAGAAAGATAACTAGTTTTTTCTTTTTCATAATAACCTCCTAAGTTATTTTGTTTTTTATTTAAT